>JBDHUM010000001.1:0-86983 GCA_039809125.1 Saccharimonadaceae bacterium (SeqCode)
CATTTTCCTTTTCGATGATATCTAAGCTATCTAACCCTATCAAAGTTCTATAATCGTTCTTGATCCCCAGCCAAATTGCAACTTTTCGACAAATTCGGGCGCGGTGCGCCTGTTTTTGTTTGGGAAGCTAAGGTTTTGCGGAGCAAAACCCATCTGTTTTTCATGAGGGGGAAAGAGATTTCTGGTGCGCTGAGGCGCGCTTGTTTGTTTTGTAAAATGAGGTTCGACCCAAAGATTTCGCGCGCAAGCGACTTTTTGACAAGCGAGTCATTGCTTTTGGTTATTTCACAGATAGAAACAGCAGTTTCTATCCACTTTTTCATTGGTTCGACCCATGCAAGATTGTTGCGTATCAAAACGGATATTTTTTCCTCCAACGACTTCTTTTTAGTCATCAATTCGGCCTTCTTGGCAACATAGGCTTCGCGGTCAATATCTTGGTCGAGGTAGCTATCAAGAAGCCGCTGGAGTCTGTTTTGCAAATGGGTAATCTCGTCTTGGGCTTCTCGTAAGACAGTTTTTGTTGAATTGTTCTCACTTGTTTTATCTTGGGAAATACGTGCCAATAAATCATCTGCCCAACTTTTCGGTATGGCATATTCACTTGTGAGCTGGCGCAAGCTTTCGTCTAGCAATTCCTCGCGAACTGCGGGGTTAGTGCAAGTGATATCTTTTCGCTTGCGAGTGCAGTGGTAGTAGACATACTCATGCACATTGCCGTTTTTCTGTCGCTTAACGCGCTTTTCACCAGTTATCGCTAGACCGCATTGTCCGCATCGAAATAACCCGCACAGAGCTTTTGGCTCGGTATGGTTTGCTTTGCGTGGTCTGCCGCGCTCAATTAAAACCGTCTGGACTTTGTCAAACAACTTTTTCGAGATAATCGGTTCGTGTTTTCCTTCGTACATTTCGCCAGCGTAGAGGAAGTTACCATAGTAAAACGGATTGGCCAGTATACGCCGTATGCGATCTTTCTTGAATTTTATTGTTTTTCCGTTCGGTTTCACGCCATGTAAGGTGAAAAAGTTGGAAATGTCCTCATAAGTACTGTTGTTTTCGGCGTACAGTTCAAAGGCTTGTCGGACAACCGGCGCGAGCCGTTTATCTACGACAATACTTTTGTTTCGTAAGTCATTTATGTAGCCGAGAGGAGCTTTACCAGGGTATTCGCCGCGCCGGACTTTTTGGCGCAAGCCCCGTTTCGTGTTTTCAGCTAGATTGTCTACGTAGTATTTACTCTGACCAAATGCTATTGAAAGCATAAATTTGCCCTGCGATGTATTATCAAACCAAAACGTCGGGAACTTGAGCGATGTGAGATGTGTTTGGTCGAGCAAATACACAATTTGCCCGCCGTCTATTGAGTTGCGAGCAAGTCTATCTGGGTGCCACGCTAAAATGCCGTCAGCTTCGCCGTTTTGTATGCGAGCGAGCATTGTATTAAAAATTGGTCGCCCTGGCATTTTGGCGGTTCGTTTTTCTATAAGTTCGTCAATAACTACAAGTTGGTTATCTCTCGCAAACTTGCGGAGTTCCGCAAGTTGAGCGTCAATGCTCAAAACTTGTTTGTCCTATGTATCGGTGCTCTTGCGAGCATACAAAATGTACTTTTCCATATTTTACCCCCTTAACTCAAAAAGCCGCCTTGGTGCAAAACAATTCGGAAAAACCAAATAGTTCCAAGACGGCTTTTTAAGCCAAAAACAAAGGCTTTCCCGATTGAATTGTTTTGCTCTTTTATTATACAACTTCGGCTCGGTTTTGCGCTAGCAAAACAAAACCCTAACCCCAACAACCAACAAAAAAGACGGTTGGGCTGGCTCAAAAACCGCTTTCCGAAAGGGGGCGGAAAGCGGTTTTTGCCTGTGGCAAGAATTAAAATCTACAAACGAAAAAATCGCCAAAAATGGCGACGATCCCGAATTTTTTCCTGAAAATGGCTCACTTACACGAGTTTGCCCGAACCTATTTTGCGACCAAATGCGAGCAATGAGATTTTCGGCGGGTCGCCCCCAACCCGACCCGCCGAACTGCTCCGCAGGGGTTTTGGATGAAAAGCTTCTGAAATTTTGAGATGGCGTTTTGGTTGCTGTATCACAACTTTCAGTACGATACTGAAGGCGAGTGTCTATAAGTAGCGTATAATATTTTTATGGCATTAAAGAAAATATTTAATAGAGGTAATAAAAATATCACTCCACTAAATACAGATGAGAGAGTCTTATTTGTTGAGACATTTTTGAAGCTAGAAGACATAATCCCTATGAATTTTGGAGAAATTGATGGCGACAACCACACCGACATCATTGGCACGCCTCAATACACACTCACTTCATATCTTGACTTCTTCTATGTCTTTATGGGGAACGCAGAGTTTAGGGATTCTCATGTAGAAGCGGCTTCTAAAATGGGTATAGACCTTAAGGGCTTTAAGCTCAGTCCGATTTATATGATGAAACTAGGAGAATACTATACTAGCTTTCGTAATCTATCCAAATCTGAGCTGAAAGAAGTCAAGGGCTTATGGGATGGTCAAATTAACGATTCAAATCAAGATCATGTGTATGCACTTGAGGAAGCTGCATTTTATTGGGCGGAAAGTGTTGTTAGGGCGTTGCAAGTTGTTGATTTACTTAATTTGGGTAAATCGCAAGGAATTTTAGAAACTGAGGAATTTTTGAATAAAGTAGAACTAAACCTATCTCTTAATAAACCTCTAGTAACAAAATACTTCGACATGAGAAGAAGCATTAAGTAATGTGACTAGCACAGAAAAGAATAAATTTTTAGTTGGAGAAATACTTGTAGAGTTTTGCTTAATCGAACAGTGTATTAAATCAGTAGTCTTTGATGCATATGGCACTGTACCAGATCGCAATAATCGTGAAACTTTGAATGCTTTTTATTACCACATAGACAATCGTGTAAATGGTCAATGTAAATCGACTGATAAAATTTTCAAAAATAAAAATAATCACAACATACATCTGCAAAAGCTAATAGATGAAATGTCGAAGTTAAGAAATATAGCTGCTCATCAAACTGATGCACTTATTGGTGACTGGTCTGAATTGCCCGATAATGAAACATTGATGAAAAGAAAAGTCAGTAGTGACAAGATAGAACGCAAACGATCTGAGAGTACAATATTATTTGAAGATGATTACAAGATTGTAATTACTAAAGGTAGAGGCTGGGCATCATTACATGGTAGTACATACATTGGTAGTGTAGAAGACCTACACAATGACTGGAAATTTTATAGCAATCAATTTAATAAAATCTATCAAATATGGAACGACCGTTGTTTTGAAATTTTCGATATTGACGGTACACAAATAGCTGAGTACTAGACTTTACATACGCTGCTTAAGGCAGGTATGCCGACCAAAACGCCATCTCAAAATTTCAGAAGCTTTTCATCCAAAACCCCTGCGGAGCAGTTCGGCGGGTCGGGTTGGGGGCGACCCGCCGAAAATCTCATTGCTCGCATTTGGTCGCAAAATAGGTTCGGGCAAACTCGTGTAAGTGAGCCAAATTGCATTTCTTAAAATCACCCCGTAAAATGGGGTGATTTTAGTTCTATTTTCAGTCTGGCTTATAGAATAACCAAACTTCTTCAACGTTTTAGAGAGGCAGGCTACGAGACACGTACGATAAACTTTGGTCGGATAGTGGCTTGGCGGTATATAATAAATTCATGGTTAAGAATCATGCACAAAATAAAACTCTTCTCGTAGTACTTTCGATTGTTCTATTTGTTATTTCACTCGTAGTTAATGGTCTGACTAGCACTACGCTGATTGGCGGCAATACCACTGCTGAAGTGTCAAATGATAATCCCACGCTTTTTAAACCAGCGGGGGTGACGTTTGCGATTTGGGGAGTAATCTATCTGTTACTCATCGGCTACGTGGTGCGCCTGATAATTGCAGCGCGGCAAAAAAATCCGAAGACTGCCGACGACCTTGCACTCCGTATTGCTCCGCACTTTGCCGCCATAGCTATTTGTAATATCGCATGGCTGTTTGCGTGGCAGTACCGTGTCTTTTGGCTGTCGATTTTGATTATCGTTGCTTTCCTCTGGCTACTAGCAAAAGTGAATTTGCTCATTAAAGGTCAGGTGAGCCACATGCGCGATTGGCTGACAATCACGTTGCCGTTTGCTGTGTACTTCGGCTGGGTGACGGTGGCGACGATTGCAAACATCAGCGTCTGGCTTGTCAATATGCGCTGGGACGGGTGGGGTATCGCGCCGGACATTTGGACGATTATCATCCTTTTTGTCGCAGCAGTTATTGGTATCGCGACAGCATGGCGGCTGATAAGCTGGCCGTATATGGCAGTATTTGTCTGGGCGTACTTTGGTATTTGGCTCAATCATACCAGCGAGACTGCGTATAACGACACATACTCATCTATTATTTCTGTACTCACCGTCTGTATTGGGCTATTCGCTGTAGTAGCGGGATGGCTGTTATATAAATACCCGCTTGGGAAAGAGAGGAAATAACATGGAGCTCATTATCAAACTACTAGCGGCCGGCGGGGTCATGGGAGTGCTCGATTTTATCTGGCTTGGATACGTTGCGAAAAAATTGTACTACGGCGAAATGGGCAAGATTTTGCTTGAAAAGCCAAATATGACAGCGGCACTGTTGTTTTACATTATCTATATCATTGGTGTTGTTGTCTTCGTCATCAATCCAGCGCTCGAAAAAGGCTCTTGGCAGCACGCGCTTGGTTATGGTGCGCTGTTTGGGCTTGTCGCCTATGCGACCTACGACCTGACAAGCCTCGCTGTAGTCAAAGGTTTTAGCGCAAAAATTGTTGTTATTGATCTTTTGTGGGGTACAGCGCTGACAGCGGTTGTTGCCCTGGCAGCTTACGGCGCAGTGAAATTATGGACATAGCTTGGCTCATACTGATTGGGTTTTGCGGCGCAATTACCGTACAGCTAGCTGCGTTTACAGTTGCCTGGCGGCTCAAACGAGTTGACTTTGTCGATAGTGTTTGGGGCATAAGCTTTATCGGTATCATCACCGCGCTTTGGATGAACGGTCACGTAGGTAACGCGGCAAGTCTCGTCGGTGACATACTCGTCACTATCTGGGCGCTAAGGCTATCGAGCCATATATTCCGGCGGTTCCTTCGGAGCAAGGAGCAAGACAGGCGCTACACTGAGCTGATGTCAAACTGGCCGAGTCGTTTCAAGTGGCCACAAACATTTGTGCGGATATTTATCGTCCAGGCCGTACTAGCTACCATCGTTGGACTACCAATTATCGTGCTACATTCAGCGGAATCCACGACATTTTGGCCAGTCGCAATCGGCGTTTTAGTATGGCTGACTGGTTTTAATTTTGAAGTCATCGCTGACTGGCAACTCCGCATGTTTATTCAGTCGTCACGAACCGACGAGCTAATGCAGAGCGGTCTGTGGCGTTATTCTCGTCACCCAAACTATTTTGGCGAAATCACCATGTGGTGGGGGCTCGCTATCATAGGCTTAGCCGTACCTCACGGTTGGATTGGAATAATAGGTGCGGTCACAATAAACCTCTTGATTTGTTTTGTATCAGGCATTCCGCCTGCCGAAAAAAATGCTGCTAGCAAAAAAGGTTGGCAAAAATATAAACAAAAGACGAGCCCACTCATACCATGGCCACCAAAACGGTAGTTGTCAATGACAAAATGCAGCATGGGTATGCCTACAAGCTGACCGAACCGATGGGGCAAAACTTTGCCGCTGATTTTGCGCCCGAGCTGACGCCGGCTGAGATGTTGGAACTCGGCGTGTTTGGCGGAGTGTACATGCGTGATTGCCGCGAAGAATTTCCGACCGACTGGTTCTCTCGAGCAAAACTGGCGCCCAGTAAACGCGACGCGACGCTCAACTACTTTGGTATCAACGCCAGTCAATCGCTCGCCGAGTGGGAGCGTAAAGGATGGATTTATCACGAAGACCCGCGCGGCTGGTTTCAGTGGTATTGCCGCTACTACATGGGACGGCGTTGCCCTGATGATACACGCCAGATTAAACGCTGGAAAGCAATGCAACGACACATTGGGCAGATTAGAGCACACTGCCAACCCGGCGACCAACTCTGCAGGCAGAAACAACGCCAAGCTTTATTGCACTGGGCATACGATAGCCGTGTGATGTAAAGTTATTTAACCTGAGTGAGGATAAGGCAGATTGTCACGACAAATCTAGTGATATAGTTCTGCTATAATCGCCGTCAGACAGCCAAAGCGGACGAATATAGCAATAACAAAACCTGCCATAAATCGTTCGCCACACTATGTCTCTACTGGTCAAACACAAGCTTCGTGTTTGCTTACGACATCTTGGACTGCACCAAACGATTGGATTGCAATATGTTCTATACCCCATGATTGCGTATAATTATGTATATGCCAGGGATAAAGAGAGTATTTAATGTATTAGGAACTGAACAAATCATTTAAATACTGACTCAACCCATGTTGTCATCCTCTGCTTTTTCTACAGTATTAGCAGATTCGAGATCAATCAAAGTTCTATAATCGTCCCTCATCCCCAGCCAAATTTAATCATCATGGAACTCCATTTGGAGTTCGTTTTGTTAAAATTAATATATGCAAACAAAACCTCATGGAAACATTGAGCAGTCATCCTTAAATCGTAAAAACGATTATCTTTACCGAATTTCTATAAAAACTCTTATTAGTAATAAATCCGGAGAAGTCCTAGTAGTAAAAGAGTCAGGTAGGACTTGGTGGGACTTTCCTGGTGGTGGAATGGATCATGGTGAGGATATTAGATCAGCTATTGCCCGTGAGCTAAAGGAAGAGGTAAACTTTGAGGGTCAATTTGATTTTAATATTATTGGAGTCGAGGACCCTGCATACCTGCAACATGCGAATGTTATGCAAGTTCGATTAATATTCGTAATTATACCTATGACGCTTCCTAAATCAGCAGGTGATGAAGCCGATGAAATCAAGTATGTAGACCCAAATGATTTAAAAGATTCAGATAATCTTGTTGAAAGAAAAGTGTATGAATATGCAACCATGGCATCGAATCGGAAATTTTCTTTCTGAAGTATACCCGCTGATCTCAGCCAAGTGTTGAACTTTTTAGTGTCGCTTCACGAACCCTATGCAACTTGTTGCCAGTTGATAAGCTCTAGATCTTTATCTACTATGTATTGCTTGACGGTTGGGTTGCAAATTGCAGCTAGCTCTTGTTCTCGTGGGTCATTGTAAGAACTGTGTTTTCGCAAATAGTCGTCGGAATAGCCACAATGCGCCATAAGCTCGTTGTACTTGCCTGTGGCTTCATTAATAGATTTTTTGAGTTGAGCAACAGAACTGTCATTCGAATTTATGCCAAATGAGTTGATATGTTTTGCATTAAAATTACGCACAGGTATGTTGTGAGTTTTGGAGTATGCTTCCAGAACCTCTTTTATACCTTCGTCTGTAGTGCGACGTTTATGCGTGTCTATGTGGTGTGGCATTTTACCTACAATAGTGACAAACTTTGCAATTTGCCGTTTTAGTTCGGCTTCCACATCTACGACTTCTTTTAATTCAAAATGTAAGCCTACAGATAAATTAGGGTATTTTGTTAGGTTTTCGGCTTCCTTAGCGGCGATAGCGTTTACCATCACTGAAGTGCTGGTAACAATACCTTTTTTGTGTGCTTTAATTATGCCTTTGTTTATGCTGTGACTGTAGCCAAAATCATCAGCATTTACAATCAAAAATTTTGTCATAAATCAGCTACTTTCTATTGATGACGATTTCGCTAATCTCGGCTTGTTTTGGTGTTTCAACAATATTTACAAGTTCGTTTGCAATTATTTCTACCGGCATCCATTTTTTTGGATTTGGTAGCTGCTCACCGGTAATTTTCTCAAGCATTTTATTTTGCATACCGCCAGGGCAGAAACTAATTGCTCGTGATTTTTTGTCCCTAAACAGTTCCTGTAAAGATTTGGTATAACCTCGAATTGCCCATTTACTGCTGGCATAGACGGGCTCGATTGCAGAACCCTTTGTTCCAGCCGTAGAAGAAACATTTATAATATCGGCCTCGTCTTTGATAATTCTATCAATCAAAAAATTAACAAGATAAATTGTACCCATAACATTTGTAGAATACACATTTATGATGTCGCTAAATTGCTTTTTGTCTGTGCGGTCAAACCGACTCATAATGCCCGCACAATTTATTAAAGTCGTAATTGGAGCGTCTAACTCCAAAACCTGCTTCGTTGCCTTTTCAATAGATTTTTCATCTGTTAAGTCAAGTACGATGTGTTTAATCCTATCGTCACTTGGTTTGGAGCGGGAAAGAGAGAAAACATCGTAGTCTTTTTCAAGCAAGAGTTGTGCGGTGGCAAAACCTAAACCATCGCTCGCACCAGTAATTAGCACTGTTTTCATAAAAGTAATTATATCATTTTTATGATAATTCCTTCACGACCGTGAGTAGACTCTGGGCTAAACATTATTCAACCGCATTACTTTTGTCTAATATATCGTACTTGCTCGTAAAGCGAAGATAATAACCAAATGGGTCAGTACAACGAAAATCCTTCAAGCCCCACGGTTGCTCGATGAGCGGTTCGACAACATTAGCGTACCCTTTTACACGTTCATAGAAGCCTTCAATATCATCTACCATCAAAACAACCTCGACGCCATATCCTCTTGGTGTATTCTTCGGAAATTGCTTGAAATAAGGCTGACTATAAACTTCGTTTGTGCCGCACCAAAAACACAATATGTTATTACCGTTCTTTATAACTAGATAACCTTTTGCTCCTTCTGGGTGTCTTTCCCAAACTACCTTAAAACCAAGTTTTTTTGTAATATTTCTTTACAATAGAAAAATCTGGCACATGAAGTTCAAGTTGGATCTGATTGTATGTTGCTTTCATAACTTTGTTTCCTCTAACAACTTTGTGCGTACTTTCTCGCTCATAACATTTGTACTGACATAGCCAAGTGCGTCAATGTCGGGGTCGTATAACTCAATCATATCTAGGTCGTTGCGGGGAAATACTCGCGCACCTTTAACGTTAGCACCGTCAATGAGTGATTGTTTGAGTTTGTCATACTCTGACTGCTCCAAATAAAAATCAACATCGCCAACTTGTGCACGATAAATGTCAGGCTTGCGAATATACAAATGCGTATAGGTCGTTTTCGGCACATCGTCCTGTGCGGGGATTACTATCGGTTCATACAACTCAAAGTATTTTTGATTTGGGTCGTCAGAAGGCTTTGCAATTTGTTTCCGTATTTCTACCAGTCGTGCATATTCGTCATTATAGTGGCAAAAAATGCCCATATTGCCAGCATTTGGCAAGTATTTGTCGAATGACTGCTTGCATAGCTTATAACAAGAGAAATGAACGTGCTTTACAGCTTCTAATAATTCTTCTTGGTTCTGAATAGGAGAAAAACGGTATAGTTTCATACCTATATTTTAACAAATTTTCCTCTGACTATGCGTTGCATGCGACACATAGTGGCTTTGGTGCTGCGAGCTATGCTGGCTCTTTAGGTTTTTGTCATGGTCGTACTTTAACGACCTGTCGAATTTTTATGCACGCCTTACAAAACCTTACCTAAAGGCAGCCTCTTATATCATTTTCTTGTAATATTAAAATATATTACGGGTGAATTGAGTTTTCGTTTAATGGCTTAGCGTACGATTTCTACCATGTGAAATGTGGTGTCTTCACTTCCTGCAGATACGGTAAGCAGGAGGTCGCTTGCTGCTGCAAGGCCATTATTCATACCAGACTTTGGAACAGTAAAAGACTTAGTAATCCATTTGTTAGTATTGGTTTTTGTCGTTCTAGTTGAACCAGTTTTCCAAACTAATTGCCAGCTCCCGCTGCCTGTATCTAAGTACGTTACTTTAACTGTTACGTTTGCAGCTAAACTTGCTAGGAACGCGTCATCGACACGAAGATAAAAAGTTCTTTTACTACTACCTACATCAGTGCGACGAGCATATCTACCAAAACGCTGATTTAGCGGGCCTATGATTGATGAACCCTGATTGGAATCGATGTATACAGTGCTTGTGTTGCCACCTATTGAGCCATCATCGTTGTGAAGTGTTATGTATCTTGTGTAATTTCCTTTTGGATTGTTATCGGTACCGCGAAAAGCGATAAATGCCCCAGGGCAGGTATTTGGCGAGTTATGAAAACCAGCGTGCAAGTTTGAGAAAATAAAAGCACTTTGATATTCGATTTTGTCGGCTCCAGACATAGCTCGGTCTAGATCGTCACCGTATGTGGCTATATATGAAACGCCACGATCAAGCTCTAGTAGCTGGTTCCAGTATGCCCAAGATAATGGGTGGGTGTAGTAAGAGCATTCCCTAAAAGATTCATAGAAGCCCTTGGTCTTTCCGGATTTAACCCAATCATAATAGAGATTATTAACTCGAATCATATCGGCATCGGGCGTCCCGTTGGTGCCAAACAGCCACCCCTTACTATTACCCAATAGTTCTTCGCGTAGCGATTCGCTAGTGTCAAAGTCGACAAACAGTTTTGACCTAAGTATAGTGGGGATATTGTCGATTCCATTTTGAAAAGCTCCAAGAAAAATACGCATCACCTCTTCGTACTTGGCTTTTGCTATGCTGAAAGTCCAGTCGGCAGCAGCAGCTGCATTTGTGATGACTACCTCGGGATCTCTAAGATCGAACATTTCGTTGCCAATAAGATTTGGTGTTGCTCGTACACCCAACACGACAGAACGTTTTGGATGTGAGCGAACATAATTGGCTAAGGCAACCAAAACTTCTTGGAGCAAAATTACGTAAAGCGGTTCCCAGTAGCGTGGAATATCCCAAGTGAAACGAGCATCTCGGTGTTCGCCTACTTTTACAATGCCTGGTTGACTATAGATCCAGGTCGGTTTGGTGGGCGAATTAAGCTGAAGAACAAACGGCTTACCGCCTGTGTAGAAAGTGTTAATCGCAGTATTGAGTTTTGTAAAGTCGAATGTTGTGCGATTTGTCTGGATGTCTTTCCAGTCTAGAACGACCTGACCGGCTTTTGCATATGGATTTTCGAACGGTGTCGTGGCTTTTTTCCATATCATATAGACTCCGTTTGGCCAGGTAAATAATGGCGGCTCTGAGCGGATGTTTCGAGATGCTTTCATTAATCTTCTTGCGCTAATGGACATAATTTTATTGTAACATGGGCTCTAGAAGGGGTCTGTGAATGCTGGAGTAGTTTAGTACTAAGAGCTAAGCGACACAGGTGAGACAACGGATGCACCTTCGAGTATCGAGCCAGTAAACGAATGGAGTACTATCACGGTTGTTTTTGTTGATGCTATTGTACATTCTTATCTTATATCAGAACAACCTAATAGATCAAATCGAACGTTAGTGGTGTTGCCGTCGGTAATTTTTATGAATAGTTTGTAATGCTCATGCTAACGGGTGTATACTAAACGTATTATGAACAACAGTGAAAAACATTCGATGGGCAAGTATTTGCGTGCGGTTAACTACCTAACTGCAGCTCAGATTTTTTTGCAAGATAATTTTTTAAATTCACGTCCGGTAGTATTTGAGGATGTTAAGTCACGACTGCTCGGACATTGGGGAAGTAGTCCAGGTATCAATTTTGCTTACGCGCACTTGAGTCATTTTGCGAAGCGGTATGATCAAGATATGATGTTTGTACTTGGGCCAGGACATGGTTTTCCGGCACTACAGGCGAATCTTTATCTTGAAGGGACATTATCTTACTTTGACTCCACCTTAACCATGGATATTGACGGTATTGCCAGGCTGTGTCGAGAATTTAGCTGGCCATACGGTTATCCGAGCCATTCTAATCCAGAAACACCAGGCGTAATCCTAGAAGGTGGCGAATTAGGCTATAGTTTGAGTACTAGTTATGGTGCTGTCATGGATAACCCTGATTTGATAGTCGCATGTTTGGTTGGTGATGGTGAAGCCGAAACGGGACCGACGGCTGGTGCGTGGCACCTCAATAAGCTTGTTAATCCGCACCAAAACGGTGTGGTTTTGCCAATACTACATCTAAATGGTTACAAAATTAGCGCTCCTACAGTTTATGGACGAATGAGTAACTATGAATTAAAAACACTGTTTAGTGGGTATGGCTATGAGCCGATTATTGTTGATGCCACAACTGATGGCAGTGCGCATGATAAAATGGCCAATGCCTTAGGTATGGCAAAAGAAATTATCGATGAAGTGCGTTCTCACCCCGATCACACTGCTCAGCGTTTGCCAATGATCGTAATGCGTACTCTAAAGGGATGGACGGGTGTGAAAGAACTAAATGGCGAAAAAGTTGAAGGTAATTGCTTGAGTCATCAGGTTGTATTGATGGAAGCGAAGACCGATGAACATCAATTAGCCCTACTAAACGAATGGCTTGAGGGCTATAATTTTGGTGAATTGTTTAGTGAGAAAGAGGGATTTGGCAGTTATGTAAACGATATACTGCCAGAAAAAATGGATAAGCGCTTGGGTATGAGTAAGCATGCCCGTGGCGGCGATGCAGTGCACACACCGCTCGTATTACCTGAAGTTACGAAGCACATGGAAGATGCAACGGTTCCTGGTACGATGGGTAGTAGTAGTATGCGTCGTGCTGGGGAATATTTTAAAGATATTTTTGCGCTTAATGCTGAAAAAAGAAACTTTCGATTTATGAGCCCGGACGAAACGTACAGCAATAAACTCGATGCTGTTTTTAGTGAGACCTCACGTGCTTGGCAGTGGCCAATTGAGGAGTGGGATAAAGACCTATCGAGAGATGGTCGAGTAATGGAAATGCTTTCCGAACATAACATGCAGGGACTAATGCAGGGATATGTTTTGACAGGCCGTCATGCTATTTTTGCTAGTTACGAGGCATTTTTACAAATAGTGGGAAGTATGGTTGATCAGTATGCTAAGTTTCTCACCCAAAGCCGCGGTGTGCCATGGCGGGGAACGATCCCGAGCATTAACTATATTTTGACAAGTAGCGGCTGGCGACAAGATCATAATGGCTTTAGCCACCAAAACCCAGGATTTATCGATGATATCCTACGTCGTCAGAGCAATTTTAGCGATGTGTATTTTCCACCTGACGGCAACACAACATTAGTTGCTTTAGAAAAAATGATGACGAGCGTGCGCCAGATTAATGCGATTGTCGCAGGAAAAACAGTTGAGCCAAGATGGTTAAATCCGGAAATGGCTCGTCAACAAGTCGAAGCAGGATTAATGGTATGGGATTTTGCAAGTGATGAGAACCCAGATATCGTAATGGCTGCCGCCGGCGATTATCCAACGAAAGAGACGATGGCGGCAATCGATATTATCAAGGCCGAACGTCCAGACGTGCGCCTGCGCTGCGTGAACGTCAGCAGTCTAACGACTCTTGGGTTTGGAACACTCAATAATACAGCTGATCAAAAAAGATTCGACCATGTTTTTACTGAGGACAAACCAGTTATTTTTAACTTTCATGGCTATCCGCAAACGGTTAAGTCCGTACTATTTAACTATGCGGTCGATTCGACTCGATTTGATATTCGCGGCTACAAAGAAATTGGTAGTACGACAACGCCATTCGATATGCATGTACGCAACGAGACCAGTCGCTACCAATTAGCGATAGCGGCTTTTGAGCAACTTGGTCATGACAGCGTAATTCCTTACGAAGAAGCACAACACTTGATGGCAACCTATCAGGCTAAAGTCGATGCCAATACTGACTACATAAAGCGTAACGGTGTTGATATTCCGGCGATCGACGAGTGGGTATGGCGAGCACGTTAGCACATCGATTGATTCTAGTTGCTAATCCTGGTAGCTCGAGTCGTAAGTATGCTTTGTTCGATGAAAACCTACATCAACGAGCTGGGCTGCATGTGGAGATTGAAGATGGTAAAATTGTAGCGACGCTGCAGCATGTAGGTGAACTGCGAAAAGTATCTACTAAAATTTTGTCGATTGATGAAGCCGCTAAGCATGTCTTGGATATTTTTAAAAAATATCACATCATCACTGAGGATGAAAAGATTGGTGCGATTGGTCTGCGAGTTGTAGCGCCTAGTTCTTTTTTTCTTAAGCATCAACTTATTAGCGATGAAGTGGTGGACAAACTAAAAAAACTACGTGAATTTGCGCCGCTACACATTGAAGCGATGCTTGGAGAACTTGAGATATTACGAAAACATTTTGCCTCTACGCCAATTGTAGCTGTTTCGGACAGTGCTTTTCATATCAGCAAACCAAGTTTTGCTTGGAATTACGGCATAAAATTATCGGATGCAGATAATTTTGATATAAAACGATTTGGCTACCACGGGCTGTCGGCTGAAGCGGTTATTACTAATCTGCAAGAAGGTGGTAAATTGACACCAAAGGTTATTGTTTGCCATATTGGTAGCGGTTCATCGGTTAGTGCTGTATTTCACGGCAGGAGTGTTGATACGACGATGGGTTTTTCACCACTTGAAGGAGTTGTGATGGCAACACGCAGCGGCACTATCGATTATGGTGCGGTGAAAGCCCTGCAGTATCATTTACAATTAAGCAACAAACAACTTGAAGGTTACTTACATAAAGCGAGCGGACTAAAAGGATTGGGAGGCAGTGAGGATATTAGACAGCTCATTGCTAGGGAGAGTAAGGGAAGTGAGAGTGCTCGTCTTGCATTATCAACCTTAGTGTATTCGTTTCATAAGTCAATTGGCGCAATGGTTGCAGCGTTAAACGGGGTTGACTCGTTGGTATTTACTGGGACCGCGGGAGAACGGTCTTCTTATTTACGCGAGCGAATTGTTAAGAACTTAGCGTATTGCGATTTTTGGATAGATAAAGCCGAAAACGAACGCTGCCGTTTGCCTTTACGCCGTCGGACAATTTCAGCAAAGGCACGGTCGAAGCCAATTTTTGTTGTACCGACTCATGAAGCTAGGCAGATCGCCGTCCACACAATAACTAACTGCCTACCAAAATAGTAAACTGTAGTACAATATCAGCTGTATGACACAATGGTTAAACTGGTTTTCGAGCTTAATTCGTAGGAAAACAACTGATGAAAACAGCGTTCATGATCATAATCTCATGCACGCGCAGCGTCGATACCGCAAGTTTGGTCGTGCTGTTCGCGTACTTGGACCGGGTATTGTGACTGGTGCAGCTGATGATGATCCAAGTGGTATTGCAACCTACTCCCAGGCCGGTGCGATCTACGGGTACAGCCTACTTTGGATGTTCCCGGTTATGTTTCCGTTGCTTTTTGCGGTGCAAGAAAGCTGTGCTCGGATCGGTGCGGTTAGTGGTGATGGATTAGCAGCTTTACTGAAACGCTATTACAGCAAGAAGTTACTTTATGGATCAGTTACGCTAGTTGTAGTTGCCAATGTTGTTAATATTGGTGCCGATTTAGCGGCAATGGCGGCTGCTGTTGAGCTGCTAGTGCCCGGTTTGCCGATTACCGGATTAGCGATTTTTTTTGGTATTGTTTGTGTGGTAATGCAAATCACTGTACCATATAAACGCTACGCAAAAATTCTGAAGTGGCTTGCGATTACATTGTTTGCCTACCCAATAACAGCTTTTTTGGTTGGACAACCGTGGTTAACTGTTTTAGAACGAACGCTTGTTCCAGAAATTACATTTAATAAAGACATCATCTACTTGATGGTTGGTATTTTGGGCACAACGATATCACCGTATTTATTTTTTTGGAATACTTCAGAAGTAGTCGAAGAAGAGGTTGAGAAGAAACGTCTGCATGTATCTTCGACTATGGCTGTACCTCGTATCAGTCGGGCGTTTATACGGAATATCAGGATCGACACATTTGTCGGGATGTTGCTGGCAGCGGTGTCGGCCTGGTTTATCGTGGTTGCCTGTGCCTCTGTACTTAATATGAATGGTATCAAGGAAATTGAAACAGCGGCCGACGCGGCAGCAGCACTGGAGCCACTAGTACAAGGTTTTCCATATGCCGGATTAATCGCAAAACTTTTATTTGCGGTCGGTATTATCGGAGTCGGCTTGCTGGCAGTACCAGTACTGGCTGGATCATCAAGCTATGCACTCAGTGAAGCACTTGGAATTCGCGAGGGCTACTACCGAAAATTTAAAAAAGCACATGGATTTTATGGCATCATCACATTTGCAACAGTTGCTGGAATCATCATTAACTTTATTGGTATTCCGCCGATTCAAGCTTTGATATTCTCAGCCGTGTTTAATGCTATAGCAAGTGTTCCATTGCTCTGGATGATCTATAGAGTTGGCAATAATCGTGAAATAATGGGTGATTATCGTAATGGACGCTGGAGTAATGCCGGAGTTATGACAGCGTTTTTGGTGATGTTGCTTGCGACTATAATTTTGTTGACATCATTATTTTAGAGTAAAGATTATAGATTTCGCATGATGTAGCCGGAAATAACACCAACTAAGATAATTCCTGCACCGAGGAGGGTTGTCTCAAGCGCATCACGCATACGCGGCATGCCTAGCATATACGCTCGCCACCACCCAGCGAGGGCTAATAGCGTCAGTGTGACGATTACACACCACACGATGGCGAGTATGGTATTGCCGAGGATAAATAGCGGAATGATTGAGATAAAACTAATAGCAAAATAAGAAATAAATTCAATAAATGCTGGCATAAAGTAGTGACTAAATTTACTTTGCTTCTCACGACCATCGAGCTCATCGAGATAATGTTCACTTGAGTACTTAACGCTTGCATTGTTGAAACCGTTGACAATAATTGAGATAATTCCTGTCACTAAAAGAGCATGACGAGGCAAATCCGTAAAAGCAAGCGCAACAACAATGCTTGCGCCGATAGCGAATCCTCCTTCAAAACCTTCGAAGGCAGCCAGGAAACGTTGGGCAGACATCGGTAAAGTAAGTGTGCGGCGAGCTGCATGTAGGGGATGGTGTTTTGATGAAGAGCCTATTTTGGTATACATGATGATTTTAGTGTACCATGATACTGAGAGATGTATACAGAAAGACGCGTATGATTGATGTAATGCTTCGAATTGTTGCCGATGGTTTTGTGGTGATTATTTTTCTAATTGCAGCCTATAGTTTTATTGTCAAAATTCCGAAGCAGATGTGGAAATATTGGGCCATACGTATTGTTCTAGCGGGAATCACCTCCTACCTATTCGCTAAACTGATTGCATATTTTTACCAACCAGAGACATTACGTCCATTCGAAAAACTTGGCGTTGATGCTGGAGCAGCATACTTGAATAACCCTGGGTTTCCGAGCGACCATGCTTTATTTGCCATGTTTCTGACACTTGCAGTCTGGTTTTCAACACGTCACAAGGCACTCTCGGTGATACTATTGAGTTTGACGCTATTGATGGGTGCAGCTAGAGTGCTAGCCTTGGTACATACCCCGACAGATGTGATTGGCGGTTGCTTAATAGCGATAGTTGGATGCGTATGGTATGGACATATGCCGGAAAAAGTAGTAAAGTTGTATAAAAGAGGAGAGAAGAATGAATAACGATACTACGCTTGTGGCGACAAACGCCGAACGTATTGAGCCAATTGTACCAATGTCGAGAGCAGAGCTGATGCGAGTGTTTGTGATAGGTCTTGCGGCAGGTCTAGTTGCGTTGGGTGCGTATATGCTTCTAAAACAGTACGTGTTTGACCGTGCAATGTGCACTACAGATGCTTCAGCAACCTGTGCTCAATCGCCAACTTACTCGATGATTGTGAGTATGGTGTTGTCAGCGCTAGCTACACTAGTGGCACTTGTGCAATCACGTACATTCCGTCCACTGCTGGTTGTAATAGCAGCATCAATAGCTTTGTGGGGATTTGAGCGGCTACTCGTCAGTGCTTTACCTTGGTATCTTGAGCTAGTGTTAGGCGCAGTATTATTTGGACTAGTGTACGTGTTATTCGCTTGGGTTGTTCGAATTCGTTCGTTTATCGTTGCTGCAATTGTTGCACTCGTCTTGGCTATTGCAGTGCAGCTTGTAGCAATTAGCTAGTGCTATACTAGATTCATGGATAGCATACTTTTACTAGTTATCGTTTTAGCGGTGGTTGTGATTGGTTTTGGTGTAATTATTTTTTTGTTGCAGACAAAACTAAATGAACTACGTAATCATACTGCCGTCGAAATGGTGAAGGGTGATATGGTAGAGTTATCACGAAGCATCACCCAGCTTCAATCGAATATGACACAACAGCTTACTCAAAGTTCCTCTTCAGTGCAACATTCACTACAAAAACAGTTGAGTGAAAGTGCTCGTTTGGTGGCTGATGTCACTCAGCGGCTAACAAAACTCGATGAAACAAACAAACGGGTAGTCGATGTTGCGGATGAACTAAAGACATTGCAGAACGTATTGAGCAACCCAAAACAACGCGGAGTTTTTGGCGAATTTTATCTAGAAAGCGTTTTAGAAAACGTCTTGCCGGTCGGACAGTATCAAATGCAGTACAAGTTTCGTGATGGAGAGACGGTAGACGCAGTGATATTTCTTGAAAAAGGTCAGGTATTACCGATCGATAGCAAGTTTAGCCTCGAAAACTATAATCGAATGATCCAGGCTGAGACAAAGGATGAACGCGACCGACTATTACAGAAGGTAAAAGTCGACTTAAAAAACCGTATTGACGAAACAAGCAAGTACATTCGTCGCAGCGAAAAAACCATGGATTTTGCGTTCATGTTTATCCCGTCGGAATCACTGTACTATGACTTACTGATTAATAATGTTGGCCAAGGCGGTAGTTCGCGGGACTTGATCGAGTACGCATTTCGCGATAAACGTGTTATCATTGTGAGCCCAACTAGTTTTATGGCATATCTGCAGACGGTACTGCAAGGGTTGCGTAGCTTACAAATCGAAGAGCAGGCCAAAGACATTCAAGAACGTGTTGGCAAACTCGGTACTCATATTGCTAAATTTGAGACGTTTATGCAGAAGCTAGGTTCGTCGCTTTCTACTACTGTCAACCACTATAATTCGGCGCACAAAGAGTTGGCAAAAGTTGACAAAGACATCGTAAAAATCGCCGATCATAGTGATAAGCACGTCGAACCGCTAGCAATTGAAAAACCATTACAAGACGAATAGCTTATATACAAAAAATCTCGCCTGTCCTGAGGGCGAGATTTTTTGTTTCGACAAACTGACTATCCGCGGAAGCGATAGCCGAGCAAGCGAGATAGGTTTGCGCCAAGTGCGGCACCAACTAACGTACCACCAAGAACTTCCCAGCCAATTCGTGAGAATTTCTTCTCATCCTTTTCAGCTTGAGAACTACGTAGTTGAGATTCTGGAACCTCGGTTGCGGCAACGGCAACAGCAGGATTTAATGTCGCACCACCTGCATAAATTACGTGTGGGATTTTTGGTTGGTTTTTCGCATCTGCGCTTTCGCTAGCAGCAGTCTGGTAGTTTGCAATTGCTTGCGTACGAGCGTTGTTGTACAGACTTGTTGATGCCACCAGTGCGACAAAAAGTGACAAACCAATTCCGAACGCTTTAGCGCTAGCAGAAAGGTCGAGCCGGCTGATCACTGAAGTTAGTCCCCAAAGGAAAATCGCTGTTCCGATAAGTTCAACAAAGAAAACACTCCAGCTGAATTCGTTGAAGTGACCGAAGAAATCAATGTTTAACTTACTATTGCTGACACTTGTCATAACAACGACGGCTGCGATTGCACCGAGTAGCTGCGCTACCCAGTAAAATGGTACCAAAACTGTACGAAGTCGTTGGCTGGCCCAAAGACCGAAAGTAACGGCTGGGTTGACATGTGATCCTGAAACAGCGCCAATGGTCATTACCAAAACAGCCAGAGTCAAACCAACATAAAGTGGTACAACATCAGATGCTGTCATGAGCGCGACGGTAGTTAGCACAAACGTGCCAACTAATTCTGCCAGTACAATATTAACTAGATTGTTATCAAGTTTGCGAGCGGTTGAGTTGCCGGTGCCGCTAGCAACACTTCGCGACGGAACGTCGCTTGCTTTGACTGTACGTACAGTTGTACGTGATCGAGCCGGAGCCGATTTACGGGCGGTCGAAGTAGTTTTTTTAGTGGCCTTCTTTGTAGCCATACTCTATTTCCTCCTTTAAAACTAGAATATAACGCTAGTATAGCATATACTAATTCTATGGGGCTATATATTAACCAAAATCAGAATCGAACTGAATTACAGCAGAGGCTTGATGCCGAATTAAGAGCTAAAGTGGCTGCACGCTCAAAGCAAGATAATCTGGAACATGACGGCATCGACGATAGTGCTTATATCGAAGGCACTAAACAAACGACATCACTTGATTGGGCATGGCTTGTAATTGGACTAGTAGTTATAATATTGCTCGGTACGTTTATTTATATGCTGAGTCAAGGATAGACGAGCTGTGGATTTTGATCAAATAAAACAGCAGCTATGTTACGAAGTTGAGAAGACCGATACACCGCGAAGTGTTTTAAAATCGGCTGAGCTGAGGGCTTTGTATCAAGCGATTAAACAGCAGCCAGCTGAAAACCGAGCTGAGTTCGGTGCGAAGGTAAACGCATTGAAGCAAGTAGTCGAAGAAGCAATAGAAAAACGTGAAGCTAGTTTGAATGTGAAGATGCTTGAGCCGATTGACGTGACAGCACCTATGGATACCAACACTCCCATCCCTGCTTTAATGGCTGGCTCAACTGGATCGATTCATCCGATCTCTCAGGAAATAGGTTACATGAGTGATATTTTGCAGCGGATGGGCTTTCGTGTTTACGGATCACGGGAAATCGATGATCAGTACCATATGTTTGAAACTCTGAACTTCCCAAAAGGACATCCTGCACGTGACGATTATGATACTTTCATGACAATTGAAACCGACAGCGACGGTGATCAATTAATTGCACCCGCTCATACTAGCACTATGCAAAATCGGATTTTGCGCGAACTAAAACCACAGCTCGAAAATGGCGAACCAATTGCTGCAACGAGTATTGATCGTGTGTTTCGCAATGAAGATTTAGACGCTAGACATGAGCATACGTTTTATCAGTGCGAGGGTGTGTATGTCGATAAAGGAATTCATGCTGGTATGCTGGTTGCGACATTGAAGACATTTTTAGAAGACTACTTTGGTCGCGAGATCGACGAACGGGTCAACCCATTTTACTTTCCATTTACTGAACCAAGTTTTGAATTTAGCTTAGGATGTCCATTTTGCGACAAAAAAGGTTGTTCGATTTGTTCGCAAAGCGGGTGGATTGAGTTACTTGGCTGTGGAATGATTCATCCAAATGTACTGAAGGCAGCTAATATCGATCCAGTCATTTATACTGGCTTTGCTTGGGGGGTAGGCGTGGAACGACTGATTATGATGAAACATGGCATTGAAGATATTCGTCATTTTGAAAGTGCGAAATTAGATTTTTTGAGGCAGTTTTAGCATGAAAGTAAGTCTGAATACCATTAAACAATTTATTGACTTTGAACTGCCACCAGTTGATGAATTAGTGGCGCGGATAAATCAGCAGCTTGGCGGGGTCGAAGAAGTTATTCATCTTGGAGAGAGATATGAACATGCACGAATTGTTCGTGTAGCAGAGTGTGCACGACACCCCAACGCAGACAAGCTAAGTGTCTGCAAGATTGATGTGGGTGGTGAGCTCGTGCAAGTTGTTTGCGGAGCACCGAATGTTCACGCAAACATGTGGACAGTATGGCTGCCACCAGAATCGATCGTGCCAAGTACAGCTGGGGATAAAGAGCCACTTAAACTAAAGAGTCGTGAAATACGCGGCATTGTCAGCAATGGCATGTTGGCGGCGGGAGATGAACTTGCCATCAATAGCGATCATGATGGGATTGTTGAAATTGATTTAGACGAATGGCGACCATACAATGTTGAGCTGAAGGCGGGCGCACTTTTTGCTGAAGTGTTTGGATTGAATGACACGATAATTGATATCGAAAATAAAATGTTTACTCATCGTCCTGATTTGTTTGGCCAATTAGGTGTAGCACGTGAGATTGCTGGGATTTTGGGACATCAATTTGTAAGTCCAGAATGGTACACGAAAAAACCTGAATTTGAGAATCGCGAAGGTCTTGCGCTTGAAGTTTTTAATGATGCCAACAAAAAAGTACCGCGTTTGGTTGTTGCAACAATGCAGAAAGTTGAAGTTAAACAAAGTCCACTTTGGCTTCAGTGTGCGTTAATAGCAATGGGCTCAAAGTCGATCAACAATATCGTGGACGTCACGAACTATATTATGCTTTTGACAGCACAACCTACACACGCGTATGACTATGACAAACTCCGCGGTCACAAACTTGGTGCACGCATGGCTAAAAAAAGTGAAAAAATTAGCTTACTCAACGGCAAGACATATGAACTTGATGAAGATGACATTGTGATTGTTGATGGCGAAGGTCCGATTGGTCTTGCAGGCATCATGGGTGGCGGTAATAGCGAGGTAAGTTCTGATACAAAAAATATTGTACTAGAAGTTGCGAACTTTGATATGTATACGCTGCGAAAATCGAGTATGCGTCACGGAATTTTTACAGATGCGCTGAGGCGTTTTAACAAGGGTCAATCACCTCTTCAAAACGATCGTGTTATGAACTTGCTGATGAGCAGCATTATGGATGTTTCATCAGCCGAGCAAGCTAGTCGTGTGTTCGACGTTGGTAATTTTAATGATTGCTTGTCGTCAGATGCTGTTCATACGGCCGATTCACTCGATGTTACGACTGACTTTATCAACCAGCGATTAGGGATTAACTTATCTGCCGATGAACAGATAAAATTACTCAAAAATGTTGAATTAAAAATTGAGACTGACGTTAATGGCTTAAAGATATACTCCGCTTTTTGGCGCACCGACATTGAAGATCCAGAAGATGTCGTCGAAGAGATCGGCCGACTATATGGGTTCGAGAAATTACCACGTGAACTGCCAGGCCGTAGTGCTAAACCAGCGCCAAAAAATCATATGATCGAACTAAAGCAGAACCTACGTAATGCTATGCAGAAAGCTGGTGCCAATGAAGTTTTGACGTATAGTTTTGTGCATGAAAGAATTATTAAAAAGGCGAAGCAGGACGTTAACCAGGCATTTCAGCTCTCAAATGCATTGAGCCCGGATTTGCAATATTATCGTCTGAGTATTTTGCCGAGCTTGCTTGATAAGGTGCATATGAATATAAAGCAAGGGCACGATGAGTTTGTTTTATATGAAATCGGTAAAGTACATAACAAACAACAGTATGCAGACGATGATGAGCTACCTAAAGAGATGGCTATGGTCGATGCAATTTATGCAAGCAAGACAGAGCAGAACGGCGCCGCATATTATTATATGAAGCGATTAGTAGAGCAGCTCACTAATGACCTAGGATTAAATGTGGTGTTTAAGAAAATCACCCAACCCATTAGTACCCCTCAGGTGGCACCGTTCGATCAGGAACGATCCGCCTTAATAGAGACAGAAAGTGGCGAGTTTGTCGGTATCGTCGGTGAACTTAATCAGTACGTCCAGCAAGGATTTAAATTGCCGCCATACGTTGCTGCTTTTTCGCTCGATAGTACCGCACTACTTGATGCAGTAAGCACGAAAACAACGCATTATCAGCCACTCAGCCGTTATCCTAGCGTTACACAAGATGTATCGATAGTTACAATCAAATCGTTACCGTACGAGACGATCTATAACACGATTCAAAAAGCATTGATGGAGAAAAAAGGTACGATACATGTGACAGTTGTGCCAGTTACAATTTATCAATCTGAGGGTAGTAACCAAAAGACCACGACACTGCGAATTCGTGCAGTCGATCATAATCGTACTTTGACTGATGATGAGGTAGGTGAGTTAGTTGATTATGTATTGACTGCGTCGCAATCTCTATAATAATCTAACTCTAAAAAAGAGACTTCTCTGTGAAAGAAATTCGACAATTACTATCTTATACTAAAAAGTTACATAAATACTTTTTGGTGATTACGTTGACGTCAGTTTTTGGTGCACTAGTCAATTTAGCAACACCGTTTTTCATGAAGCTTGCGACTGATTGGATCGTAGCAATTGTTAGCGGAAAGGTAGTTTTTAGCGTGGAGCCACTTGGCTGGCTAATAGTAGCATTGATTGTGATGGCATTAGTTTCGACGGCTCTAAGCGATATTGGCGGCGTGTACGGAGATTTGATGGCGATGCAAACAAGACGGCAACTATCTCGGCGATATTTTTCACATCTGCTTACTTTGCCGCAATCATACTACGACAATGAAATTACCGGAAAAATAATAAACCGTCTATCTCGAGCAATTGGTGATGTTTCTGGATTTTTTCAATTTTTTGCGAACAACTTGCTGCAAATGCTACTAACATTGATGGTGACAATCGGTATTTTGCTGTGGTATAGTATACCGCTCGGAGTATTGTTTGTCTTGCTGATACCGACTAGTTTATTTATTACTGCTAAGACAAGTAATAAATGGCAGAAGTATGAAAAAGAAAAGAACACTCACTTTGATTATGCTAGTGGTCGTTTTGCTGAAGTTGTGGGGCAGATGCGCCTCGTAAAGAGCTTTGGCAGCGAGAAGCGTGAGTTAGACATTTTTACACGCAAGCTTACTACTATGGTAGGCATAACGCGCAAACAATCTATTTGGTGGCATGGAATGAATTCACTACGCTCTAGCGTGTTTGGAATAATCTTTGCCTTGATATATGGCACTTTATTCTATCAAACTGCACGAGGCAAATTTAGTGTTGGCGATATGGTCATGTTACTCACGTTGATTCAGCAGGTGGCTTTTCCCATACGTAGCCTTAGTTACTTTGTCGACAGCTACCAACGTGCAGTGGCGAACAGTCGAGATTTTCTTAATGCGATGACAGAAAAACCTGAATCACAGGACGAAGGTAAAAATCTAGAAGTTTCAAAGGCAAATGTGTCGTTTAAGACGGTTGACTTTGCCTATACAAAAGGTCGCCGCGTTCTACACGATGTTTCGTTTCATGTTAAAGCGGGCAGTAAGGTTGCATTGGTTGGTGAATCGGGCGGTGGCAAATCGACGATCGCAAACTTATTAATGCGGCTTTACTCACCATCTAAGGGGGTTATTTATGTAAATGATATCGCAATAGATTCTGTTACTCGCAGTAGCCTACGCAGTCACATAGCAACAGTCTTTCAGGACGCGGCTCTTTTTAGTGGTACAATACGAGAAAATATAGTTTATGGAAAACCTAATGCAACTGATGAAGAAGTTGAAAACGCTGCAAGGGTGGCAAATGCATACATGTTTATTCAAGAATTTGATTCCGGGTTTGAGACTGAGATTGGTGAACGCGGTATTAAGCTGAGCGGTGGTCAAAAGCAACGGATTGCGATAGCAAGGGCAGTGTTAAAAAATGCGCCAATTTTGATTTTAGATGAAGCAACTTCAGCACTCGATAGTCGCGCCGAGCACGACGTACAGCAAGCTCTCGAGCGATTAATGTATGGTCGTACAACAATTATTATTGCGCACCGTCTAAGTACGATTGCCGGGGTTGATCAGATAATCACGCTTCTGAACGGGCGAATTGATGAGATTGGCAGCCCGTCAAAATTAGCGAAATCAGGCGGCATTTATGCGCAGCTTCTGACATTACAAATGGGGGCAGCCGAGAATACCAAACAACAGCTTGCCAAGTACGATATTGCTTCATAAAACCGTAAGCAGTATGATAGGTATATGAAACATCTCCGAGGGCCCGCCAGGTACCCATTGCTCATTTCAGTGGTAGTTATTGTGCTTTTTTTGATTGGGTGGCTCCTGCTAAAAGATGTGCATATTCCCGTATTGATGCCCAGCGGTCAGATTGCCAAGCAGCAGAAAAATCTAATTATATTTACTGTAGCGCTTGCTTTGATTGTAGTAGTACCGGTCTTTACTCTGCTTGCAGTATTTGCGTTCAAGTACCGTGATGGTCAAAGAGTAAAGCGTCGTTATGATCCTGAATGGGCAGAAAACAAAAAGCTCGAAATGATTTGGTGGGGGATACCGATCGCAATTATTAGTCTATTGAGTGTCGTTACTTATATCACTAGCCACTCGCTAGATCCATATAAGCCGATTGCTTCAAATCAGAAAACACTGGAAATTGAAGTAGTAGCTTTGCAGTGGAAGTGGCTATTTTTGTATCCTGAGCAGAAAGTTGCAACCGTCAATGAACTAACAATTCCAGCTGGTCGACCGGTACATTTTCGCTTAACGGCTGATGCACCAATGAGTGCGTTTTGGATACCAGATTTAGGTTCACAAATTTACAATATGAATGCAATGTCGAGTCAGTTGAACTTGATCGCTGACCGACCCGGTACCTTTAAAGGCTACAACACAAACATAAACGGTGATGGTTACGCACATATGAAATTTGACGTCCACGCCGTTAGTTCTGAGCAGTTTGACGATTGGTCCGCTACACACCAAACTAGCGGACATAAGCTTGACGAAACGCACTTTCATGAACTAGCTAAACCATCTCTTATGAGTGCCCCGATGTACATGCAGCTTCAAGACAGTGGGCTTTATGATCGTGTTATTATGAAGTATATGGGACATGGTGGCGAAAGCGATGGCGGTAGAGCCAACATGCATGAAGGAAGGGGACACTGATGGAATGGTTGATCGGTCGCTTGAGTCTTGAGTATTTACCACAGTCTCCCGCGACGATTGGTGCGGCGATTGGTATGCCGCTTTTAGCACTAACGACACTTGGAGCTTTGATTTACTTTAAAAAAATAGGCTGGCTCTGGAAAACATGGTTAACGAGTCTTGATGCCAAAAAGATTGGGGTCATGTATATTGTGGTTGCAGTCTTGATGTTGGTTCGCGGAATCGGGGATGCCTTTATGGTGCGTTCACACACAGCAATGTCAGGACCGGGTAATGACGGATTATTCGATGTCGCAACCTTTCAGCAGGTATTTACGGCACACGGAACGATCATGATTTTCTTCGTAGCAATGGGGTTGATGTTCGGGCTTATTAATGTTGTGTTGCCACTAATGATTGGAGCTCGAGACGTTGCGTTTCCATGGCTTAATTCAGTGGGCTTTTGGCTATTTGTTGCTGGAATGATGCTAAGCAATGTGGCGTTACTACTTGGCGGATTTAGTAATGGGGGCTGGCTTGGCTACCCGCCGCTGACTGGTCTTGAGTACAACCCTGGCCCTGGAGTCGATTATTGGCTTTGGAGTCTGCAGATCGCTGGAGTTGGTAGTTTGCTTTCAGGGATAAATTTCTTGGTGACTATTATCAAAAAGCGAGCACCAGGAATGACATTGATGAAAATGCCGATTTTCGCTTGGAGTGTGCTTGTAATGACGGTGCTTTTAATAATCTCATTTCCGATTTTGACAGCAACACTTGGTTTACTATCACTTGATCGTCTGCTTGGTATGCATATTTTTACATCTGATCTCGGCGGTAATCCAATGATGTACGTCAACTTAATTTGGGCTTGGGGTCATCCGGAAGTATATATTTTGGTGCTGCCAGCATTTGGTATTTACAGTGAAGTTGTGGCGACATTCGCGCGAAAAAAACTGTTTGGCTACACTACTATGGTGGCAGCGCTTGTGGCAATTATGTTTTTCAGTTTTGTTGTCTGGCTGCATCATTTCTTCACAATGGGGTCAGGCGCCAATGTAAACGCTTTCTTTGGCATAATGACAATGATCATCGCAATACCAACTGGTGTAAAGATATTTAACTGGCTGTTTACGATGTATAGAGGCAGGATTCGTTTTACTAGTCCGTTCGTGTGGTTTTTGTGCTTTGTTGTGACCTTTACTATCGGTGGTGTTACGGGAGTTATGATGGCAGTGCCGGCGATTGACTTCCAGGTTCATAACACTCTATTTTTGGTTGCTCATTTTCACAACACCATCATAGGTGGTGTTGTGTTTGGGTTTTTGGCGGCAATTACCTACTGGTTTCCAAAAATATTTGGTTTCAAGCTTAATGAGCGACTTGGTACCTATGCTGCATTGTTATGGCAGCTCGGCTTTATTGTAACCTTTATGCCGCTATATGCAGTTGGTTTGATGGGTGCGGTGCGACGAATTGATCACTTTGATGATCCAAGTTGGACACCCTTCTTTATCGCCAGTGCGATCGGGGTTTGCATTATTTTAGCAGGAGTTGCTGTGCAGCTCTTGCAGTTTGCGCTTAGTATTTGGAAGCGTCATGAAAATCGAGATACAACCGGTGATCCGTGGGATGGTAGGACGTTAGAATGGTCAGTGGCAAGCCCAGCACCAGAGTATAATTTTGCGATTATTCCTCATGTGACTCGTCGTGATGAGTGGTGGTATGCCAAAAAAGAGGTTCGACGTAGGCCACATCGATCTGAATATTCTGACATATTGGTTCCGAAAAATAGCGGACTTGGGTTGATGGTAGGAGCGCTGGCTTTTATGGGCGGTTTTGCAGTTATTTGGCATATTTGGTGGTTGGTCGTACTTGCGGTTGGGTTGCTAGTTGGAGCCATTATTAAGCGTACACTTGATGACGAGAGCGAGCGCGTGGTTATGGCTGAGGAGCTTTTTGCTGCGGACAGTGAACACTATCGGTTACTGCACCACAAAGGAGTTCATGCATGAACCAACGGCAAATTTCTGAGCAGCAGGCCGACGTTGGGCGATTTGGCTTTTGGCTATATTTACTAAGTGACTTAATGATATTTGGCGCATTGTTTGCAACTTTTATGGTGCTTCGAGGCGGAACGGCTGATGGGCCAAACGTGAATGAGATTGTTGACCCTGGCTATGTGTTACTGCAAACGATGGCACTTCTCACTAGTAGTTTTTCCGCTGCCTTACTGCTCGGTGCAGCTCGCAAGAACGATACTAAGTCGACCATACAGCTTTTATGGGTAACGTTTGGGTTTGGTGCGCTGTTTTTGGCGATGGAGCTAATTGAGTTTACTAAACTTATTGGTGAGGGCTACTCTTGGCAGACTAGTGCTTTTCTGTCGAGTTTTTTTGCGCTTGTTGGTACTCATGGTTTGCATATTTTTGTCGGACTACTGTGGTTAGCTACTCTATTAACGGTAATTATTCGACGTGGTCTCAATTCTCATCGTTTACGTAAGCTTGGACTTTTCGTATTATTCTGGCACTTTCTTGACTTGGTGTGGATATGGATATTTACGATTGTTTATATGTTCGGAGCGGCCAATTTATGAAAAAGAAAGAACTACTTCAGGTAGAATCGTTACGATATGCGATTGGATTGTCGTTGGCGTTAGCAACGACATATTTAGCATTTTTTGCGGCAGTTAATCAATGGTTTAGCCAAGGTGGTCTAGCTTTTTTTCTCCTTTTGACGGCAACGGCTCAGTTTGTAGTGCAGCTTGTACTCTTTTTGCACGTTAATCAAGAATCAAAACCACGCTGGACAATTTGGAGCATTGTATTCATCTTTTTGATGATGCTAGTCGTTGTAGTCGGTACACTTTGGATTATGGCGAACCTGAATTACAACATGCACACTACTCCCGAGCAAATGCAGCAGTATATGCTTGAGCAGAATAAAAAAGGTTTTTAGTGCAGCTTTTTTCTCGTTACTATCAGCTGACGAAGCCAGGAATTGTATACGGTAACGTTCTACACACTTTTGGTGGTGTAATGCTTGGCTTTCATTTTCAGTGGCAATGGGGAAATGTAATTGGGGTGATTGTGGGAACAGGTCTTGTTATTATGTCGGCCTGTATGGTGAATAATTACTTTGACAGAGATTATGATAAGAGAATGGAGCGAACCAAGAAGCGTGGTTTTGCTGAGGAATCGGTAAATTTACGTCTTGCGTTTATCCAGGCAACCCTGTTATTATCGATTGGCCTAGTAGTTCTGTGGCTGACAACCAATAACTTGACTGTTGGTTTGGCACTAATTGCTTTTGTCTCTTATGCCGGTGTTTACACTTATTTAAAACATCACACAGCTTGGGCAACGCTAGTCGGCACCCTACCAGGGTCTCTACCTGCAGTTGCAGGTTATACGGCACTGTCGGGGCAGCTTGATAGCGTTGCTTTAATGATATTTCTTGTCATTGCGCTTTGGCAGTTACCTCACTTTTTTGCGATTTCACTATTTCGTAAGCAAGATTATGTTGACGCAGGATTACCTGTGCCAGCAACGGTGTTGAGTATGAGAGTGCTCTACTACCTAACTATTTTTACGATTGGTTGCTACCTTGGTGCAGTAATCGGATTATGGACAATCCACCTACCTTTTGCTGGTGGTATAATGCTTTTTGTTGTCGCATTCTGGTGGTGGGTTGTCACGCTGCGATCTAAAGTGAGCGATAATTGGGGCCGTAAGGTTTTTGGCGTTTCAATGCTTGCTAGTCTAGTTTTTGTTGCTAGTGCAGTGGTTAGCTTTGTGTTAGAACGGTGGTCTATAGTACAATAACCTTAAGTATAATTAGAGCGATCTAAGGAGTTTATGAATATTACCATTGTTGGCGCAGGATTCGCCGGTGTAAAATCGGCACTGGAGATTGCAAAAGATTTGAACAATCGGGTTACTGTGATCACTGATAAGCCAGATTTTCAATACTACCCAACTCTTTATAGTTCGGCAACCGGACACAGTCACTTGGAGTCGTGGGTATCACTTGGAGAAATTTTTTCGAGTCATGACAACATTCACGTTATGATAGATTATATTGTCGGTATCGACAATGAAAAAAAACAGCTTCATGGTGTATCAGGTAGCATTTACGATTATGAGATATTATTGATTGGTGTTGGAACGGTTACGACCTATTTCGGAATCCCTGGTCTCGACCAGTATTCTTACGGTATTAAATCTGCTGAAGAGATAAAGAAACTCAAAGAGAGGCTTTATAAAGATATTGGAAAGGAAGGCAAGCTAGATCGAAACTATGTGATTGTTGGAGGCGGTCCTACTGGCGTAGAGCTGGCGGGAGCGCTCGGTACATATATTAAACGATTGTCAAAATACTATAATGTTCGACAAAAGAAAGTTAATATACGTTTGATCGAGGCGGCTCCGCGCATATTGCCGCGCTCGCACGAGAAGACTAGTCGAAAGGCGGCCAAACGACTTCAAGCGCTTGGAGTTGAAGTATTAGCTGACACTGCTGTCGAAAAAGAAACAGCAGATATGATTATTGCCGGCGGACGACCGATCGCTTCGCATACGGTAATTTGGACATCGGGTGTGGCAAATAGTCCACTATTTGCTGCGCATCCTCAACTATTTCGTTTAGCAAAAAATGGTCGCGTTGAAGTTGACGAGTATCTGCGAGCTCAGAAAGATATTTACGTGCTCGGCGACAACGCGGCAACACCATATACCGGACTTGCTCAAACTGCGCTACACGATGCAAAGTTTGTTGCCCAAAACTTAAAACGAGCCAAACGCGGCCTTGCTATGGAGCGTTACCGAGCCGTTGAACCAGCTACGGCGATTCCAATCGGAAAATACTGGGCAGCTTTTGAGTGGCGTGGTATTCGTATTTATGGCATTATAGCAGCCGCCATTCGGCGTATTGCTGACCTGGTTGGTTACAGTGATCTCCTCCCAATCGGACAAGCTATTCGCCCGTGGCATGCCTCAACGATCTACGAAAAAGATTACTTTGCTCCTCAGCCGGATAGCGTGCTAAAGAAACGAAGGAAGTAGACACTTCAAAAAGAACCAAAGCATTGTTCGAGTAAGGATATATTAGTATAATAAAGGCGGTAGACATACATATAAAGAGAGGAAATTAATGGCGACTACGAAGAGTCAGCGAATCGGTATTTTGATTATTTTAATTGCACTCATTGTTGGTACGATTGGTTCGTTTGCGGTGCTTATTTTGGGGGCAGACAATGCGAAGCGTGATTCTGAAGTACAAAGAGCTGCTTATGAAGAGTACACAAAAAACCAGACAGCCTATCAAGCAAAGGTTGATGCACAGACTAAGCAGCTTGCTGAAAAATACTATCCGACGTTTCAACCGTACAACACGCAACCTGCCGCATTCGATAAAGATAGTGTCAAAGAACTATCGACCAACGAATTAGTAGTAGGTGAAGGTACTGAAATTAACGGCGAGACTAAGTTTGCAGTTTACTATATTGGTTGGAATTCTGACGGAAAAGCATTTGATCAATCAATTGAAAATAATACTCTAAAAGCGCCATTACCAATCGACGGGCTCGACAGTGCGGGAATTATTAGCGGTTGGAAGGAAGGTATTAAAGGTATGAAAATTGGCGGTATACGCCAATTAACTATTCCGTCTGACAAAGCGTATGGTGAAGCGGGGCAAGGTGACGATATTCCACCTAATTCGCCGCTAAAGTTTGTCGTGATGGCAATCGAAAAACCTGCCGAAATTCCTCAGCCAGAAATACCTGAAATCTTACTAAAAGGTGTTTCATAATGGCCAAGAACAATGAAGTTCATGATGTTATTATGATTGGCGCCGGACCCAGTGCGCTCTCGGCAGCCATCTACACGACTCGTGAAAATATTGAAACCGTGTTGTATGAAAAAGGGGTAGTTGGCGGACTGGCGGCTATTACCGATAAGATCGACAACTATCCAGGATTTGCTGATGGAATTGAGGGCTTGAAGTTGGCTGAAGAGCTCGAAGCTCAGGCAAAACGGTTTGGCTCGATAATCAAATATGGAGCGGTTGAATCGATTCGTAACGATGGGGAATATAGAACAGTCGTTGTCGATGGTAATGAGCAAAAAGCTCGCACTGTGTTAATTGCTACCGGTAGCGACTACGACAAGATTAATGTACCTGGCGAGGCTGAATATTATGGGCGGGGTGTGCATTACTGTGCTACTTGTGACGGCGCATTTTATCGTGACAAAAAAATAGCGGTTGTTGGCGGCGGTAACTCTGGAGTACAGGAAACGTTATTTTTGACTCGATTCGCTAGTCACATTGATCTTTTAGTTAGGAGTACGCTCAAGGCAAGCGACGTCCTGCAAAAAGAACTTCAGACATTTATTGACGCCGGCAAGGTTTCAGTACATTTACAAACGACTGTTCGTGAAATTGTTGCGCAGGACGGTAAAAAAGTAAGCCGTGTCGATGTTACTGAGAATGGTGAAGAACGAGCAGTTTCAATTGACGGCATCTTCGTGTTTGTTGGCTTAAAGCCAAACACGCAGTTTTTAGAGGGGAGCGGGATCGAAGTTGACGATCGTGGTCTAATTAAAACTGACGATCATTTAGAGACATCAATGGATGGAGTTTTTGCGAGTGGTGACGTTCGTAGCGGTGCAACGATGCAAATTGCGAGCGCTGTCGGCGAGGGTGCAACAGCGGCTCTTTCAATACGTGAATATTTAGACAAACAAAAACGAAGCTAATCAATCGGTTCATCCGGGGGCATGATATATTCAGTCAAAAATGATTTAAGCTGTTCAATGATGGTCGGGTCGGAAGTCTCGAGGGCGACTTCTCTTGTACCCAACATTGCTCCCCCAGCAACAAAATTATGTGAACCGGTGATGGCAATTTCACTGCCATCTGGCATTGTGAAAATCATAAATTTTGCGTGTAAGTACTGTTTTTTTGTGTAGAGTGGTTTGATACGGTGCACAAAACTACTGACTCTTATTAGAATACGGTTAAGATTGTCATCGGCATTTTGCCAGTGATTAAAGTAAAAATCAGTATCAGTTCGTTTTAATAGACGGCTTAATTTGTTAGTTGGGCAGTATTGTGAGACGTATATAACATGTTTAGCTTGGCTGGCATAATGACATACTCGCCGATAAATGATTGAATCAAAAAAACGGCCGCCATCTATGAGTACGGTGTGTTGGTCAATTGAAAAATAGTGACTTGGATAAGCTCTGCCGGCTTTATCCGTATTGATGACAAGATCATGCTCGCCTGCAAGACGCTCGGCGAGGCGAATATCAGTCGTTTTAAAAATATAGTCGTTATTTGCAATCCCCTCAGCATAAAGATTAACACCTCCAAAACTATATACGGTACCATCAACTACCGACCATTTGATATGAGTACGCTGAGAAAAAAATGTCAGCCCTCCCTGACCAAGCCAGCGAACTTTCACACCGTGTGAAACGAGTTTTTTACGAGTAGCACGCATTCTTTTAACTTGTGCTCTTATGTAATTCCAGCGTGGTTCGTTGGCACCAATTTCTTTGTAGGTAAAGTAAAGATCAAGTCCAACACTCACATGGACCCCTCGTTCACTAGCATCACAGAGTGCGTCGACAAGTTCTTTCGTAGCCTCATCTTCAAAAAAAACTAGCGTAATAATATCAATACGTTCTTTCGAGTTTTTTACACTTTCACATAAGTCGAGCAAGTAGTCGCTCGGCAGCATGAGGGAAAAAGATGTCATAGCAAGATTATACTACCGATGCTATAATCAAACTAGAAGTGAATCTAACTGAAAGGGATGGCTATGCCAGATTTTAACCAAGTATTAACACCAGGTGATATTGATGCCGATGAAGTGACAACAGTAATTGAGATTCCGAAATGGTCGACGTTGAAAATAGAGTGGAACCGTAAAGTTGCTGCATTTGAACTTGATCGTGTTGAACCAAGTATCTTTGCTAAACCAGTCAATTACGGATTTATCCCGCAAACACTCGACGAAGATGGCGATGAACTTGACACACTAGTGATGACAAACGAGCCGATTCCAACTGGTGTCTTTTTGACAGGCCGGATTGTTGGTGTTCTCAATTTTGAAGACGACGGTGAAATGGATCACAAGATCGTATGCGTTCCTATAGATGACCGTAACACAGGAGATCAGTTACTATCTTTTGACCAACTTCACGAGCAGTGGAAGTTAAAGATCGAACATCACTTCAATCATTACAAAGATTTGAAAAAGCCAGGAACAACTATGGTTCTTGGTTGGGGCGATGCCGGCGAGGCAAAAACAATTATTCGAGACTGTGTCGAACGCTATAAGCAAACGTACCCAAGCAACAGGTAAATTAATTCTTACGCAGCCGCCGACCGATTCTCGAGGCGGCTTTTGTAATATGGCCGATGACACCGCCGCCGCGAGCGAGCTGCATGCGCAGCTTTTCGCTAGCATGATGGGTAGTAATAAAATCGCGCCACTCCGGTTTTGGATGCGCACTTTTTGAAGTTAATACTTCAACTTGATCGCCGTGTTGCAAAACATAACTGAATGGTTTCATTTTACCATTAATTTTAAAACCGCTGGCATGCGAAGCCACGTCAGAGTGAATACGGTAGGCAAAGTCGAGGGGGTAAGCACCACGAGGTAAATCCCAGATATCACCTTTTGGTGAGTAAACAAAGATACGATCACCAAATAGTTTCATACGGAATTTTTTAGCGTTAAAACTCTTTCCTTCACCAGCATTCGCGGCAGCTATTTGCAGTTCGCGAATCCAAGCTAGTTTTTCTGGTAAGGCAGCGATTGCACCCTTGCGGTAGGCATCGTTAAGCTTCGATTCATTATAGTGGAAACTGGCGGCAAGTCCGCGTTCAGCATATTCATGCATTTCTCGAGTACGAATCTGAAATTCAACCACTTGTCCAGTAGAGGTTGTAACGGTAGTATGCAAGCTTTGATAGCCGTTCATTTTTGGTTGCGCAACGTAATCTTTGATCCGTTCAAAGAGCGGAGTATACATATCGTGCAACTCTCCTAGCACCAAGTAACACGTCGATAAGTCGTCGACGATGATCCTAAGCGCAATCAAATCATGGATTTTTTCGATATCACCGTGAAAACGGTCTAGCTTTTTGTATAAGCTATAAACTGACTTAACTCGGCCATCCATTGTAAAGTCAATCTTTTCGCGGTGTAGGCGGTTTTCAACTTCACGTCGTACTTTCTCAAGTTTACGCTGGCTTTTTTTGAGACGGCTGTCCATAAGAGTTTTTGTACGACTAAAATCTTTTGGCATCATGAAGCGAAAGCTCAACTCTTCGAGCTGAACACGCACGCGCCCCATATTAAGACGATCGGCTAATGGCGCAAAAACTTCCATTGTCTCACGGGCAATTTTCTTTTGTTTTTCGATCGGCATGTGCTCAAGCGTACGCATATTATGCAAGCGATCGGCAATTTTAATGATTATCACACGTACATCTTTGCCGACAGCAATCATTAGTTTAGAAAGATTGTCCTTGGTGCTTGGCAGGTAGCTGTCGAGGTTACGCATGCCTGAGCGCGCCTGGCTCACCTTGGTAACGCCATCAACTAAAAACGCGATATCATGTCCGAATTGTTTTTCGATATCAGCTAAAGTTACTGAAGTGTCTTCAACAGTATCATGTAGTATGCCTGCTATGATGGTATCAATATCCATACCCCACTCAATTAAGATTGTCGTCACTTCAACGGGGTGGGTAATGTATGATTCACCACTTTGTCGTGACTGGCCCTCATGGGCTACGGTGGCAAGGTCAATTGCAGCTTCAAGCAGTGCACACTGCTTGACGGTGTAGTGCTTTTTCGCAAGCTCGACGAGCTGACCTTTTGTCATAGTATTAGTATAGCGTAGCTCTTTACATCTTCTAAACTTTACCGCATACTAGTAGCTAAGAAGCTAAAGCTTATAAAAGGAGTGGGAATGAGCAAAGTGAAGATCGCGATAAATGGATTTGGCCGCATTGGACGTAGCGCTTTCAAAATTGCTTTTGAGCGCAATGATCTTGAAATTGTAGCGATTAACGATCTGACGGATACAAAAACACTCGCATATTTATTAAAATATGACAGCAACTATGGTATATACGAACCAGAAGTAGCGTCTGATGATACCCATCTGATTGTTAGCGGAAAAAAAATTAAGGTGATGGCCGAAAAGGATCCGACTGCTTTGCCTTGGGCTGATCTAAACGTCGATATTGTAATCGAATCGACTGGTTTTTTTACCGATAAAGATGGTGCTGCGAAGCATTTGAGTGCCGGTGCTAAGCGGGTCGTGATTAGCGGTCCAACGAAGTCCGACGAAGTCGATACATTGGTGCTTGGTGCTAATGACGATGCAGTAAAGGGCTCAACAGCTATCGTATCAAACGCCAGCTGTACCACTAATAGTCTGGGTGCCGTAATGGCAATTCTTGATAGCAAATTTGGAGTAGAAAAATCAATGCTAACTACTGTCCACAGCTACACTGCTAGTCAAAAACTTCAAGATGCGCCGTCGAAAGATTTGCGTGAAGGGCGCAATGCAGCTGAAAATATTGTTCCAACGAGTACAGGAGCTGCTTTAGCAGTGACAAAGGCCCTCCCACATCTTGCTGGCAAATTTGATGGAATCTCGATGCGTGTTCCGACGCCAGTCGTATCGATTAGCGACGTTACGGCCGTGTTGTCAAGAGAGGTCACTGTTGAAGATATTAACCGTGTTTTTAGCGAAGCTGCGAGCGAGCCATTTTATCAAGGAATTTTAGCGGTAAGCGATGATCCGCTGGTATCACGCGATTATATCGGCAACAGTCATTCAGGTATTGTGGATCTAGCACTCACGCGCGTTGTCGGTGGTAATTTAGTAAAAGTCTGCGTTTGGTACGATAACGAGTGGGGGTATAGTAATCGGCTGGTCGAGTTAGTGGCTGATATCGGCAGGTTACTCACAGATGACCCAGGGCGGTACTCTCAATAAAGTATTTTTGTATTTGTCAATCCAACGTACTAGGATAAAATATTTTTATGACTGAATACGCTAGTACGAGAGATTTGAATCAAAAGACGATATCCTATGAAGAAACAGTATTGGGTGGGCTTGCGCCAGATGGCGGGTTGTATGTGCCATATCAAATTCCGCAACTTACTACCGAGGAGCTGCGACAATTGCTCAAAATGGAATATTCTGAGCTTGCTGCACGGGTAAAAAAATTTTTCGCAGGCGACTCTTTATCTATCAATACGCTTCGTGATATGACGGCAAAGGCTTACTCTAAGGAAATTTTCCCAGAACAGGCCGGAGGCATTGTTACACCTGTGCGAAAATTAGTCGGTACAGATATCTGTCTTCAAAACCTCTCGCTTGGTCCCACTGCGGCGTTTAAAGACATGGCAATGCAGCTTCTTGCACAAGAAATGGAATATTTTTTGAATTTGCGAGGTCGGTATCTCGATATTTTAGGTGCAACATCCGGCGATACTGGTTCGGCGGCTGAAGCAGCCTTAAAAAACCTTAGTAGAGTGCGTATCGCAATCCTGAGTCCGCTAATTGGCATGAGCGACTTTCAGCGTGCTCAAATGGGTAATTTGACTGGTGACGGAGTGACTAACATCAGCGTCGATGGCAGATTTGATGATTGTCAGGATTTAGTGAAAGAAGTAATGGCGAGTGAGGAGTTTCATCGTCTCGGTGCCGTCAATTCAATCAATTGGGCGCGGATATCAGCGCAAATCGCGTACTATTTTGCAGGATATGCGCAGTCGGCTAATAAGTTTGGTGATTCAGTGGATTTTGTTGTTCCGTCGGGTAATTTTGGTAATGCGCTTGCAGGACACTATGCTCGGGCAATGGGGCTGCCGATTCGAAATATTATTATTGCGACCAACGAAAATGATGTATTACATCGGTTTTTCCAGGAAGGTATCTACCAAGAAAAGTCTGCCATTGTCACGTCAAGTCCGTCGATGGATATTTCAAAAGCGTCGAATTTAGAACGGCTGATTTATATACTACTAGGTAATGACCCACTGAAAACCAGGCAGTTTATGGAACAATTTTCTCGTAGTGAGGCAGCTCGGCTAGGTGATTATGGTATACCAGACAATCATCTGCAAACGACAGGTTTTAATAGCGGTGTATCGTCGCATGCTAAACGTATTGAAACTATGAAGTGGGCTGCGAGTAATGGCGGCGGTGTGATCGACCCGCATACGGCCGATGCCCTACACGTCGCCAGACAGCTGCCTGATGACGGGGTGATAAAAATCTGTCTTGAAACTGCTCTCGCCGTAAAGTTTAGTCCGACACTTGAAAAAGCCGGACTAGAAATACCGCTTTTGCAGCATCAGAGATTTGCTTACTTATTAAACCAGCCAGATGTGGAAGCTGGATTTAGAAAGATTGCCGTGGACGCTGAGGCCTTGAAAGAAATTTTGCGGCAGATTTTTACAATGAGAACATAAAATACTCACTAAAAATTAGTGAGTCGTTGAATCGTAATCATTGAGTGCGGTAGTGCGGGAGGAATCCCGCACTACCATGTGCACCTCAGAGGTTGAGTCGTTCAATCTTTTTTTCTTCGTCGATTCCTTCTGCGAACAACCAGGCTCCGGAGATGCCCAGAGCATTGGCCACTATGAAAATGAAAAAATACGCAAGTAGGATCAAAAGAACGGACGATGTTCCGTCCGCCCACCACTGCGGCTGAGTGGTGTAGCTGTAATAGCCGAGAGCGACATTCACGCCAATCCCGACCATGATGCCGGCGGTGAGCCAGCAGTAGCGACGGGTCGCCGTTCCGTATACAGCAGCAAAGCTGGCGAAAAGGGTGGGAAGGATGAAACTGGCGGCGTATAAACCAGCCAGGATATAACTGGGCATGAGAGCCCCTTTCTGAGGTGCGCTTTCGACGCACCTCGCTAGACAGGTGCCCACGCGGGTCTGCGTGAAAGCTGATATATATACCACACTCGTGCTAAAAAGTCAATAGTTTTTATGAGACAACTCTTTACATATCGTAAAAAACCGCTTATACTTATAGTTATGAAAATATTTCTCGGCGCTGATCATCAGGGATATCATTTGAAAGACAAAATTGAAGCCTACCTTTCTAAGCGTCACTACAATGTTGAGGATGTTGGTGCAGCTGAACTTGATCCAGCTGACGATTTTCCACAGTTTGCTCAATTGGCCGCAACAAAGGTATTGGGAGAGGATGAAGCCGAAGATCCGAGAGCTATTTTAGTTTGCGGCGGTGGTCAGGGTATGGCGATGGCGGCAAATCGCTTTCGCGGTATTCGTGCTTCAGTCATATGGGATAGTTTTGAAGCAAAAATGACTCGAAATGATAACGATAGTAATGTGCTGTGTCTTCCTGCCCGTGTACTCGATGATGATGCTGAGCTATGGAAAGATATTCTAGACACCTGGTTATCAACTCCTTTTGCTAAGGCAGCTCGCTTCAAGCGACGTAACGCCGAGCTGGATGAATTTTAGATGGTAGAGATAGCTCCGTGCATTACCGTAAAAACACTCGACGAGTACAAACAGTCAATTACGCGTCTCGAACCGTTTGCTGAGCGAGTGCATATCGACATATCTGACGGCGAGTTTGCGCCGGTCCCGTTGCTGGGTGTTGACCAACTGTTCTGGCCTAGTCAGTGGAAAGTTGACGTGCACGCCATGGTAAATAAACCAAGTTTATTTTTGCCATACCTCTTGCAGCTGCAGCCGCACACAATTATTTTTCATGTTGAAGTTGAAGAAGATTTACTAGATGTGATGCAGCAAGTTAGGCAGATGGGTATTCGCACCGGGATTGCACTCAAAAAATCCACCGTACCAAAAACAGTTACGCCGCTAATCGAGCAAGCTGATCACATTCTGATTTTTAGCGGCGATCTTGGTCACTATGGTGGTGAAGCTAGTTTGATGCAGCTTGAAAAAATCCGTTTGATTCGAATGATACGACCAAGCATTGAGATTGGTTGGGATGGCGGTGCTGCGCTCGATAACGTGTTTAGCCTAGCACAAGGTGGTGTTGATATTATTAATTCAGGCGGTGCGATTAACAAGGCCGATAATCCTGAAGATATGTACAAAAAAATGATGGCAGAAGCCAATAAGCACGGGGTTATTTAGTAGGAATACTTACATGACTATGGTACTATAAGCATATGCAGAGTGGGCAGCCTACCGTCACACAACTTGAGTCGATCGCCAATACCGTCCGTCAAGACATTATTAGTATGCTAGAAGCGGCTGGTAGCGGACATTCGGCAGGTCCGCTAGGACTAGCCGATGTCATGACAGTGCTTTACTTTCGGATTATGAACCTTCGGCCCGATGAGCCTGAATGGAGTGAGCGCGACTACTTTTTTTTGAGTAATGGCCACTGTGTGCCGGTACAATATGCGGTCATGGCAGAACGTGGCTACTTTGATAAAAGCGAGCTTAAAACACTTCGACAACTACATAGTCGTTTGCAGGGACATCCTGAGCGCACCAAACTACCAGGTCTCGAAAATACGTCTGGTCCTCTTGGCAGTGGCCTGAGTCAAGCATCAGGCGTAGCATACGTTATGCAGTATATTGATAAAATAAATCACCGTTGGGTGTATGTTGTCACTGGTGACGGCGAGTTGGACGAGGGTAATATTTGGGAAGCGGCCATGTTTGCCGGGAAGTATAAGCTTAGTCAGTTGATTGTGTTTGTTGATCGTAACAATATTCAAATTGACGGCTCTACCGAAACAGTGATGCCACTCGAAGATTTAGCGGGCAAATGGCGTAGTTTTGGCTGGCACGTACAAGAGGTAGGTGGTCATAGTATCGAGGCGATTATTGATGCTGTGGACATGGCAAAAGCGATCACCAATCGACCGAGTGTGATTTTACTACACACTATTCCTGGCAAAGGTGTTGATTTCATGGAGTACGACTATCGTTGGCACGGTATGCCACCAGATCACGATCAGGCGAAGAAAGCACTGAAAGAACTACGCACACTACGCGGTAAGATTTCTTTTGAAGGCGAAGGTGTGAATGAGTGACTATAGACTAAATCCGCACTACGCCGCAAAAGATGTTAAACAAGAACCCATTCGAGCTGGTTTTGGACGAGGACTGTGGGTAGCAGGTGATAGCGACCCTAAAGTGGTTGCGTTGTGTGCTGATTTAACAGAAAGTACACAAATGCACCATTTTCGAGATGCTTTTCCAGATCGTTTCGTCGAGATTGGTGTGGCCGAACAAAACTTAGTTACTGTAGCGAGCGGAATGGCGAGGGCGGGTAAAATTCCTTTTGCTTCAAGCTACGCGGCATTTAGCCCCGGTCGTAACTGGGAGCAAATTCGCACCACAATTTGCCTCAATGAAATGCCGGTAAAAGTAGTTGGTAGTCATGCAGGGATTAGCGTTGGTCCGGATGGAGCAACCCACCAAATGCTAGAGGATATTGCTTTAACGCGCGTACTACCGAATATGGTAGTGGTGGCGCCTGGTGATAGCTTAGAGGCCGAGAGAGTAACGATTGCAATTGCAAAAAGTAACCAACCGACATACTTGAGACTCGCTCGTGAAAAAACGCCAATTTTTTCGACCGATTCGACACCGTTTGAACTTGGCAAAGCATATGTGCTACGTGAAGGCAGTGACATAAGTTTGTTTGGTACTGGTACGATGACGTATCAACTCTTAATGCTATCTCGTATGCTGGAGGAACGTGGTATTTCGGCTGAAGTTGTGCATGTGCCCACTATTAAGCCACTTGATGATACCACGATTTTAGCAAGTGTTGAAAAAACCGGACGTGCCGTTTCAGCGGAAGAAGCGCAAATCGCTGGGGGGTTTGGTGGTGCGCTCGCCGAGCTATTCTCTGAAAACTTACCACTGCCGCTAAAAAGATTTGGTATGTATGATCGGTTTGGTGAGTCGGGATCGCCCGCTGAACTGCTCGACTACTTTGGCTTAACTGCGGAAAAAATGCTTCCGGAAGTTAAGCAATTTATATCGCAAGTGCCTCAATATAAGAAAGGTTTTTAATGGGACTGACTATAGATGAAATACGCGACCGCACACTTCATGCCCGACACCTGATGCAGCGGGCTCATCAGCAGCATTTTGCCGTTGGGGCCTTTAACATCGACAATCAAGAAACCTTAATTGCTGTGTCAAGGGCTGCTCAAAAGCTTAATTCGCCGGTATTAGTTGAGGTTAGTGAGGGTGAAGTTGAAGCAATTGGACTTGAGAACATTCGTGATATGGTGGATAACTATCGTGAAGAGTATGGTATCGAAATGTACATTAATCTTGATCATAGTCCAACTGTCGAGGCATGTAAAAGAGCTATTGATGTTGGTTTTGAGTTTATTCACATTGATATTTCTCAAGCTAATCATGACGCAAAAAGTGACGAAATTATTGCCGCAACTAAGGAAGTTGTAGATTATGCTCGTTTCACCGGTGCCCTCGTTGAAAGTGAACCGCATTACTTTGGGGGTAGCTCAAATGTTCATAACGAGACGATTGACTATGAAGAAATCAAAAAAACATTTAGCACTCCAGAAGGAGCTGCACAGTTTGTTAAAGCTACCGGAATTGACACGTTTGCAGCTGCAATTGGTAATCTTCACGGAAAGTATCCAGTACCAAAAGAACTCGATCTAAAGCTACTGGCTGAAATACGCGATAATCTTACCTGTAATATTAGTCTGCATGGTGGCTCGGGGACTCCACTACACTATTTTGAAGAAGCTGCCCATATAGGGGTAAGCAAGATAAACATTAATAGTGACATGCGGTTCGTTTTTCGTACTAGTCTAGAAAAAGTGCTCAAGGATAATCCCGACGAATATGCTGTTGTCAAGCTAATGCCGAAAGTATATGAAGCAGTTCAAGCAGTAGTCGAAGAAAAAATAATGGCCTTTGGCAGTAGCGGAAAGGCAATTGCGAATTAGGATGAAAATTTTATCGATCGGTGCGGCTGTTCAAGATGTTTTTTTGAGTCAGAGTGAAGAGTTTGTCGCAGTGTGTGAAAACCCGCACGACTGCTTTTTAAAGCTTGAACTAGGTGCTAAAGCTGATGTGAATAGGATTAATTTTTGTACTGGTGGCGGTGCTACAAACGCAGCGGTTACTTTTGCGAGGCAAGGCATATCAGCAGAATTTATGGGTTCGGTCGGTGATGATCCGGCAGCACATGCTGTACTAGCCGACCTCGACCGCGAGGGTGTGAACACGAGTCACGTAACAGTTTCAAAGAGATATAACACTGGCTACTCAGTACTCCTACTTGCAACCAACGGTGAGCGCACAATCTTAACGTATCGTGGTGCGAGTACTCACTATAAGTTAAATGATTTTGATTTTTCTAACGTCGATGCCGATTGGCTTTATATATCGAGCATGTCTGGAAAAATGGATGTGGTTGATCAAGTATTTTCAGAAGCAAAGCAGCAAGGCATGAAAATCATGTTCAATCCAGGCAAGGGAGAGCTTAGGCAAATGGATAAATTGAAGCCGCTGCTTGATGATGTTGACGTGCTACTCGTTAATAGGGAAGAAATGAAGATGATCGTAGAGGGTGAGGAAATTGAGGAATTAGTGATGCATGGCTTACATTTAGTACCAGTGGTGATTGTTAGCGACGGGCCCAACGGTGTTGCTGCTAGCGATGGCAAGACGATGGTACGAGCCGGTATGTATGAAGACGTCAAGGTCATTGATCGTACCGGAGCTGGAGATGCTTTCGGATCAGGTTTTTTAAGTCAATTTGCTCAAGGAAAGAGTTTAAAAAAATCGATTATTTTTGCTAGTGCTAACTCAACATCTGTAGTGACAAAAATAGGGGCAAAAACGGCCATCTTACATAAAGATGTTGTACTACACGATATGCCGATCGACGAAAAGAAAGTGAGGTGAATACACGATGACGCGGCTGGCAGATCTTCTTGGCCATAACCATCCCTTATTTGCTTACAACTTAGCGCAGCTTGAAAAAGCTAGTGGAAACAGCGGCATCGATGTACGATTGTTAGCTGATAGCAACGAACGCGCCCATCGGGTAATACGAGCACTTGGTCTTGATAGTTCAAACACGTTGGCCATTGAACTGTATCAAGCATTAAATACCGCGGTGAGTCGCGGAGAAGCCGAGCAGCTACTCGCGAGTAGCTCCTTTGTTATTGCCATGCTAGGAAGTCAACCGATTTCGCTTAACCTACAAGATGTTATCGAAAATGCTCATCATCAGCTTTCATTTGACGAGCGGATGCTCGAAGGTGCCCGTAGACACTTACGCGCTGAAATTGTTAAACGATATGCAGTGCACGATCGAACCTCGCGAAAAATGGTTGAAAGGCTGGCCGACGAAGCAGGACTTCGGCCAGTGAGAGATGTAGGTCATCCGACTATTAAAGTTTCCACCAAGAAAGCGGACTTGTCACCGATAGTTTCAGACAAACAGACAGATAGTAATGGGTTAACAGAGCAATCTAAGAACACTCCGTATATTTTGTGTGTCGGTGATATTATTACTGATGCATTTATTAAACTCTCCGAGAACCACGCGGAGGTCAAAACTGACGAAAAGGGCTATAAGCGACTGAGTTTCGAGTTAGGCGCAAAGCTTCCTTATGATAGCGTAGACATTGTCGAAGCAGTCGAGTGTAGTCCAAATGCTGCGGTGTCAATGTCGCGATTAGGGCTCAACACCGGACTCATATCTTGGCTGGGTGATGATGAGCCAGGTAAGGGTATGGTTGAATACTTAAAGACACAGCATGTAGCCGTTGACAATCTTGTCATTGAATCGGGTATGAAATCAAATTATCATTACGTTCTGCGCTACGGTGCTGACCGAACAAAGCTGCAGCGGTTTGAAGACTATTCGTATCAGTGGCATGAACCAGCACGAACTCCAGAGTGGCTTTACCTAGGGGTGTTGGGCGAAAAAACGTGGCCTCTTCACGAGGCGCTGCTTGGGTATCTTGATGATAATCCCCGAATAAAACTAGCATTTCAGCCTGGTATGTACCATTTGATGTGGGGTACCGAAAAAATGGCATCTTTTTATAAGCGTGCTGAAATAGTAATTATGAACCGTGAAGAAGCGGCCGAAGTGACGGGTAAAGATCGGGGCGATGTGCCACTCCTGATTCAAAGTCTCCATGATCTCGGTGTGACTTTGGCAATTGTAACTGATGGTGCTGATGGTGCTTACGCTTCTGATGGCAGTCGGCTACTATTTATGCCAAACTATCCCGATCCTGCGCCACCGTTCGATCGTACAGGTGCAGGTGATGCATTCGCCTCGACAATCACGGCTGCTTTAGCGCTTGGAGAGTCGCTTGAAACAGCTCTTTTATGGGCACCAATTAACAGCATGAATGTTGTACAAAAATTAGGCGCACAGGCTGGTTTACAGACTCGCGCTGAAATTGAAAATTGGCTCAAAAAAGCTTCGAGTGACTACAAACCAAAACAGCTGTAGCTAACTGGTTTGCTCGAGCGTTGCCGCTTTAAGTTCGTCAACTGCTGCAGATACTGTGGCGATATCATGATCGCAATAGGCGTCATTTGCCTCGACCAGATTGATGATCTCTTCTAGTTTGTCAGTAATGGTATACAGCTCCGTGTCTTCTTTTAAAACATAATCTTTTTCAAGTAGATTTTCCTTCACGAACTGATCAAACTTAGACCAAAAGCTTGAACCAACCAAAATAATAGGGGCTTTAGCAGTTTTACCTGTTTGCACTAGAGTTAGGATTTCGGTTAATTCGTCAAGAGTACCGAAGCCGCCTGGAAAATAAATATAGGCGTTTGCAAAAAGTGTCATGACGATTTTTCGTGGAGCGAAGTGAGCAAATTCATAGGATTCTGTCACATACGAATTAAGAGCTTGCTCGTGCGGTAATTTTATATTGAAGCCGATAGACTCACCGCCCGCTTTACGAGCACCTTTTTGCACAGCGATATTTGCGCCTTGATTAGCTGCGCTCATAATACCATAACCGCCGCCAGAAACAATAGCGTACCCAAGGGTAGCTAGACGCAGAGACAGTTCTTTAGCGAGCACATAGTATGGGTCCTCGTCTTTCATGCGAGCTGAACCAAAGATAGTTACAGTTTTGTGATATTTACGCAAGATATTGTATCCAGCCTGAATTTCAGCATCAACTTCACCAAGGCGAATCATAGCCGCCTGCATCATAATATCTCGAGGAATACAAGTTGATTTTATATCTGCTTTTGGTTTTGGCTGCATTTTGTATGATTATACCAAAAACAGTAGCAGAATACAATGTTGAGTACTCGATCTATCGGCGAGGAGATGAGCAGTACGCTATACTATAAAGGTATGACTAAATTTAAATTAATGTCTAACTATCGACCAACTGGTGATCAACCAACGGCAATTGCTGCACTTCTCGATGGGCTACGGACAAATCAACGCGAACAGACACTACTTGGTGTTACGGGCAGTGGAAAAACATTTACGATGGCGAATATTATCCAGAAAACTAACGTGCCGACACTAGTATTGGCGCATAACAAAACGTTGGCAGCGCAGCTTTTTAGCGAATTTAAAGCTTTTTTTCCTGATAATGAAGTACACTATTTTGTTAGTTACTTTGACTATTATCAACCAGAGGCATATATCGCCAGTAGTGATACCTATATTGAAAAAGATTCGAAAATCAATGAGGAGATTGACCGCTTACGACACGCGGCAACTTCTGCATTGCTAACCAGACGCGATGTAATTATTGTAGCCAGTGTTAGCTGTATCTATGGAATTGGCTCACCCGAAAGCTACGAAACGATGTCGATTACCGTCACTAAGGGTGAGCGGAGGCAGCAAGACAAGTTTTTACGTCAACTGACGGATATTCAGTATCAGCGAAACGATATTGATTTTCATCGCGGGACATTTCGGGTAAAAGGTGATGTGGTAGATGTTTTTCCAGCAGGTCAGGATAAAGCATATCGGGTTGAGTTTTTTGACGATGAGATTGATCGTATCACAGCAATCGATAGTCTAACTGGTGAAATTATTGCTGAGCCAGCCTCAGTTCATATTTTTCCAAGTAGTCACTATGTCACACCAAAAGATAAGCTGAGTGTTGCAATTGAAGGTATAAAAAAGGAATTTGACGAACGCGTGACATGGTTTGAATCGCATGATAAGTTACTAGAGGCTCAAAGGCTGGCGCAACGTACAAAATATGATATTGAAATGCTTGAAGAAACGGGATTTGTCAAAGGTATTGAAAACTATTCACGTTACTTAACAAATCGTGAACCTGGCGAACAACCAGCAACGTTGATCGACTATTTTCCTGATGACTGGCTATTGTTTGTCGATGAAAGTCATGTGACGCTGCCCCAGGTTCGCGGGATGTATAACGGCGATCGAGCGCGTAAAGAAATATTGGTCGAACATGGGTTTCGTTTGCCAAGTGCGCTTGATAATCGACCATTAAGGTTTGACGAGTTTGATCGTCACATTAATAATGTCATCTATGTATCGGCTACTCCAGGCGAGTATGAGCTGGCGCATAGCCCAAAGCCAATCGAGCAAGTAATTCGGCCAACCGGTTTACTTGATCCACCAATTGAAGTTCGGCCAAGCGACGATCAAGTTGATGATTTGATTGCCGAGATACGCGATCGTACCGAAAAAGGCCAGCGTGTGTTGGTGACGACTTTGACTAAACGAATGGCGGAAGATCTTAGCGCCCATTTGCAAGAGCTTGAAATTAAAACAGCGTATATTCATAGTGAAATAGATACGTTGGAACGCGGTGATATATTACGCGATTTAAGAATCGGTGTTTACGATGTATTGGTCGGTATTAATTTGTTGCGAGAAGGGCTTGACCTACCGGAAGTAAGTCTAGTGGCGATAATCGATGCCGACAAAGAAGGCTTTTTACGGAGTGAGCAATCACTAATTCAAACGATAGGTCGAGCAGCAAGACATCAGGATGGTCGGGTAATTATGTATGCTGATAATGTTACCCGCTCAATGCAAGCAGCAATGGATGAAACAAATCGGCGCCGCTCGATTCAACAAAGGTATAACGACGAGCATGGTATCACCCCAACAACTATCGCAAAAGCGATTGATGAAGGGTTAAGAGCCATTATTCCGGTTAAAGATTCCGATCTACCTAAATTGAATCTAAATAAAATCCCGAAGGACGAATACGACAGCCTTGTGAGTGATTTGAGTGCACAAATGGAGTTAGCAAGTGCCAACCTTGAATTTGAGAAGGCGGCTGAGCTACGCGATATGATCGCAGAAATTCGTGACAAGCAAAAGTTGACATGATATAGTGGCAACATAACCTTAAGGAGTAATCTATGGATAAGCCTAAACCAGAACAGACAACACACATTCAAACGAACACACCCTCAGCAACGGTGGTGCAGGCTAAGACAAATAATAGTAGACTCGGCTTTTTGGAGCGTACAGGCATTTATTCGCTCGAAATGACAGTTGCCATGATCACAATGATGATTATAGCTTCGGTGTTGTCGGTAGGGGCATTTGCACTAGGCAAGTATTTATCGGGTTCGGTCGGAGCAACAATGGGTAACTTTGCTCTTTGGAGTGCTGCTAGCACTGCCGTGTGGCTTCCAATTGCGTTCATCTTTTACCGGCGTGCGAGCGCTTATATGGAGCGCAACCCAGCCATCGTTGACAATCAAGTTCAGCGTGCATTCGTGGTCATTTACCAAGTAGTGATGCTGTTGACTGCGATAAGTTTTGCATTTACGGCTGTTTATTCACTACTGCATGCCTTTGTGCAGGAGCAAGATATGGGCAAAACACTTGCATCAACGTCGCTTCCGGCATTTATATCTGCATTAGTCTTCGGCGGAGCCTTTGTTGCGTTCTTTAGAAAGCCAGTTATTGCGCGTCGTACGTTTGCAAACCTAATGTTAGTTGTGTCGCTTTTGATCATTATTCCGGTAATTGTGTTTAGTATGATCGTGCTTCGGGATATTAATAGCGATGAACGTCGTTCACGCGATTTGGTAAATATTCAGGCCGACGTAGAGGGGTACTTCCGTTCTAATAACGAGAATCTGCCTGATTCGCTTGATGCGGTTAAAAGCAGCGATAGCGGACTTAATATCGACGGAAATGTCAGTGATTACACCTACAACAAGAAGACTCCAATTAGCTATGAACTATGTACCAACTTCAAGAACGACAATCAAAAAAGTGTCGGTCGATACGATACCCGCTACTATAAGCACAAAAAGGGTGAGACATGCTATACAAACGAAGTATACAAATACAAAACTCCATCGCCAATGCCTTACAGGCTTGACTCAGATAGCTCAAGTGACTTGTAGAGGAATGCCTCACTTCACATTAGCCCGCTCAATCTGGTATAGTAGATGCAATGGTTGCAATTACAAACGACGACGTAAAACGGCTGGCTGATTTAAGCGCCCTGACACTTTCAGATAAAGAGACCGAAGCGTTAAGGATTGACATAGCGAATATCATTGGCTACATTGAACAGCTTAAAGAGCTTGAGACAGCGGGCGTTGAGCCGAGCTACCAGGTCACTGGTTTGTCAAATGTGTGGCGTGATGATGAAATCAGTGAAGACAGCGTACACTATACTGAGTTAGTAAAACTAGCCCCCGCAAGCGAGCTAGGCCAGGTGAAGGTACCAAAGGTTCTGTAGTGACAAATTCTATTATTCAAATTGTCACAGCAGTTCGCGATGGCTCGAAAACCGCTCTTGAACATGTGGAAGAAGCATTTGTGCGTGCTAGTGCAAACAATCAGCATCATGCCCTCCTCAGCTTTACTAAAGAACGAGCTATTCGGCGAGCCAAGGAGATTGATGATAAAGTAAGGCTAAAGCAGCCGATAGGTAAGCTGACCGGAGTGCCTTTTGTTGTCAAAGATAACTTTTTGGCATTTGGCGCACCAACGACTGCAGCCAGCAAAATATTGGAGAATTTTCAAGCCCCGCTTCAGGCAACGGCTGTTGAAAAACTTGAAGCCGAGGGTGCAATTTGTATCGGTAAGGCTAACCTTGATGCATTTGCTCATGGCAGCAGTACTGAGAACTCTGCATTTGGCACTACCAGAAATGCCTTTGATGAACAACGTGTAGCTGGGGGTTCATCGGGTGGTTCAGCTGTGGTTACAGCTCTTGATATTGTACCATTTGCACTGGGTAGCGATACGGGTGGATCGATTCGCCAACCAGCAAGCTTCAATGGTGTTTATGGTATGAAGCCAACATATGGCATGGTAAGCCGTTACGGTGTCGTGGCAATGGCAAGCAGTACCGATACCATCGGCTGTTTTGCTAAGACTGCCGATGAAACCGCTCTTGTAATGTCAATTATGGCGGGTATCGATAAAAAAGATATGACAACCATTGACGCTACAATTGATCTGCCGCTTACCGAAGTCAAACCACTAACAGTAGGTGTGCTTGACGACACTCTCACTGATAATGTATCGCCCGATGTACTCAAAACAGTAAATTATTACATTGAAAGACTCGAGACAGCGGGACACACTATCAAACACGTCACTTTACCAATTGCAAAGTACGCTCTTGCTATCTACTACATTGTTGTACCAGCTGAAATAAGCAGCAACTTAGCTCGCTACGATGGTATTCGCTATGGTTATCGAAACACTGCTGCAACTACATTGGCAGAGCTATACGGTCGTTCTCGTAACGATGGTTTCATGACCGAAAATAAGCGTCGGATCATGATTGGAAGCTATGTATTGAGTAGCGGATTTTACGACGCATACTATCAACAAGCGCAAAAAGCACGCACACTACTTATTAAAGCTTACGACAAACTCTTTGAAGCCTGCGATGTGCTCGTATGTCCAGTTGCGCCAACTACTGCGTTTAAAATCGGCGAAAACGAAGGAAACCCTATCAAAATGTACCTAAGTGACATCATGACTGTGCCACCTAGTCTCGCTGGACTACCCGCATTGAGCGTTCCTGTTGGATTTGATAGCGACGGATTACCGATCGGTGTGCAATTAATTGGACGGCAGCGTAGTGACAGTCAGCTTTTGTCTTTAGCAAAAGCGATGGAGGCTCGTCTATGACGGAAATAAGTATATTTTTAGGCGCTGCAGCAGTAGTTATTTTAGGAATATTCGTACTGATCCTAGTTACAAGAAAGGCAGCTAGACCACTTGATAAACAGCGCTATCAAAGTCGATGGATGGCCGTAGAGTCACGTCTCGTAAAGGACCAGCCAGCCAGTTATCAATTGGCGATTCTTGAAGCTGATAAGCTTGTCGATTTTGCACTGAAAGATCGAGGAATTCGCGGCAAGACGATGGGGGAGCGAATGAAGAACGCCCAAGGTACGTGGTCGAATGCTAACCGAGTGTGGACGGCTCATAAGTTGCGCAACCAAATTGCCCACGAGACTGACATGCAAGTTAGTTTTGATACTGCCGGACGGGCTCTGAAGGCTTTTCGCGAAGCACTAAAGGATTTGGGGGCAATCTAGATGACAGATTACCATAGCCAGTACAACATGACGATTGGTATTGAATGCCATGTGCAACTAGCGACAAAAACTAAGTTGTTCAGTCCAGCAGATAACGATGCTCGAGGTGCAGAACCAAACTCAAAAACACATCCGATTGACTTCGGACTACCTGGCATGCTACCTGTTCTTAACAAAGAGGCGCTGCGTTTAGCGGTCCGTGCTGGTAAGGCGCTCAACACTGAGATTGCTCAAACAAGCCGATTCGATCGAAAGCACTATTTTTATCCTGATTTACCAAATGGCTATCAGATTACACAGATGTATGAACCGATAATTCTATCCGGCTATGTCGACGCGCCGCTCGATAGTGGTGAAACAATTCGCGTACGCATTCACCATGCACACATGGAGGCGGATGCTGGTAAGTTAACGCATTTTAGTAATTTTAGCTTGGTTGACCTCAATCGTGCCGGTACGCCGCTGATTGAAATTGTTTCCGAGCCAGACATTCATTCGAGTGAAGGCGCGCGGGCGTATGCAACTGAACTATATCGTTTGATGACATATGCCGGTATAACCCATGGCGATTTGTTTCATGGCAACATGCGTTTTGATGTTAATATTTCGATCGCGCCGAAAGGATCAAACGAGCTTGGTACGCGTGCTGAGATTAAAAACCTCAATAGCTTTCGTAGTGTTGAACGAGCAGCCGAGTACGAATTTAATCGCCAAGCAGAACTACTATCGCGTGGCGAACGGGTGGTCCAAGAAACCCGTGGCTGGAGTGACGATAGTGGTAAAACATCCTCGCAGCGAAGCAAAGAAAATGCTCAGGATTATCGCTACATGCCAGATGCCGATATTCCGCCAATTATCTTAGTAAGAAAGCAAATTGAAGATATGCAGGCTAATATGCCGACACTACCGCCAGCCTATCGCAAAGAATGGGAGGGGCTAGGTGTTGATAAGTCGGTTATCAATCAAATACTTGCAGTTCGTGATCATGCTGAACTTGTTAGTGGTGTCCTGAAAGAAGGCGGTGTTCGCCCTGCGCGACGTACGGCTAACTGGATCGCTAGTAATCTGAGTGCAGAAAACGATGGCGAATTAAAAACAGCTGACGTGTCTGACATATTGGCACTTGCGGAAATGGTTGAAAAAAATGAAGTATCTTCAAACGGGGCAAGTGAATTATTTAACGAGCTGATGAACGGTGCAAATGATCCAAGAGCGCTTGCTGAGGCCAAGAGTCTTTTGCAAAACAGTGATACTGATGCGATTGGGGCGATTGTTGATAGCGTATTGGCTGATCCAGATAGCAAAAAAGCACTAGAAGATATAAAAAACGGTAACGAACGCGCGGTCGGCTACCTCGTTGGACAAGTGATGAAACAATCGAAAGGTCAGGCAAATCCAGCGCTAGCACAAATGATGATTCGAGAACGTTTATGAAAACGTGGAAGCGCATCGGCGAACCTGTCGTTATACATGATGGCTGGCGTAAGATTTATCGCAAACGATTTATGCGCAACAACGGAGCAATTGTTGAGGCTGAGGTGATGGACAATAATCATCGTGCGGCTTGTGTGATTGCCCTAACGAAAGACAACAGGGTAATAATAGCTCGACAATTTCGCTGTGGTCCAGAAAAAGTTTTTGACGAACTGCCAGGTGGTGCGGTTGATAAAAACGAAGATCCGATGAATGCGGTAAAACGCGAACTAGAGGAAGAAACTGGTTATAATGCAGGTAAAATTACCGAATTAGGAATTGCTCATAAGAACGCATGGCTTGACAAAACTTGGTATTACTATTTGGCAACCGGTTGCACCAAGAATAGCAAAGGTCAACAACTCGATAGCTTCGAAGAGATTGAAGTCGATCTCATTAGTGTCGATCAACTAATCCAAAATGCTAAACAGGCAAAGATGACTGATCCGGATGCTGTTTTCTTCGCTTATGATGAGCTATTGAAAGTAAAGAAAATGGATGAAAGTGTATAATTAAGACAGGAAAGGAAATAATTTTGATGAGAAAACCAACAAAAGCAATCATTCCTGCAGCAGGGTTTGGCACGCGTTTTTTACCGCAGACGAAAGCAATGCCAAAAGAGATGTTACCTCTAATCGATAAGCCAATCATTCAATATGTTGTTGAAGAGCTCGTTGCAGCGGGTATAAAAGACATTATAATTGTAGGCAGTACGAATAAGCGTGCAATTGAGGATCACTTTGATATCCCAAACGAAGATTTACTCGGAAATCTTCGAGCCGGTGGCGAAAAAAAGCGTCACTATATCGAGATGATTAATGACATTGCGAATATGGCGAATTTTGTGTACGTTCGACAGAAAGGTCCGTATGGAAATGCTACCCCGCTTGCTAGTGCAGCACATCTGATCGGAGAAGATGAACCGTTTATATATAAGTGGGCAGACGATTTCTTTACCCCGTCGGCAAATTCGACGCTTCAAATGATAAAGGTGTACGAACAGTATGGGGGAGGCGTATTTGCGTGTAAAACAGCTAGGCGTGATGAAGAATATAGTCAATATGGTTTTGCGGCTGGAGAGAAAAGTGATGATTATACGCTAAAGATGACCTCGATTGTTGAAAAACCAGGTAGCAAGGACGATGCCCCTTCCAATCTAGCTAGTGTGAGCAACTACCTATTGCCATCGAAGTTGTTACAGTATATCGAAAAGGGTCTTAAAGAGCATAAAGAAGGTTCAGGTGAATTTACGTTTCAGCCCTTTGTACAACAAATGATTGACGATGGTCATGAGTTCTATGCTCGCGAGATCGTTGATGGAGAGTTTTATGACACCGGCAACCCGCTCGAATACTTAAAAACGGTGATTGATTTTGGACTTCGCGATCCAAAACTGGGTAAAGAGTTTGCCGCATATCTGAAATCTAGGGTATAATATGTGATATAGCTATATCACAAGCAATTCAACAGAAAGGTTAAATATATGGACTGGGCTCAAGTACTTGTAATCATTCTATCTGTATTTTTGGCGATTTTCTTGGTTCTTGGGATCGTGCTTGTTGCACTATTAATCAGAGTTGCTCGACAAATTAAATCGATCACTACGAGCGCCGAGCGTGCTGCCTTAAAAGCGGAGAGGGCTTTTGCGAATGTGAGTGCGGCTACTTCGCCATCGGTGATCAGTAAGGTGGTGTCGACGTTTGTGAAAAGTTTTACGAATAAGAGTAAATAAGGAGGAAAAGATGTCAAAAGGTAAATTTGCACTCGGAGCAATCGTAGGAGCAGCTGTTGGAGCTGTCGTTGGAGTACTAACCGCACCGAAATCCGGTAAAGAAACAAGAGCTGATATAAAAAACAAAGCGTCGGAATTGTCGAAAGAGGCTGGAAATAAAGCGACGGCAGTCAAAGATAAAGCTAGTCAAAAAGCTGATGAGCTGAAAGGTCAAGCTGATAAAGTAGTTGATGGAGCAAAAGGTACTGTCGAAGATTATCGTTCTCGAGCTGAGCGTGCGTTCAACGAAGCTAAAAATGAGTTCAATAAAGAAGCTAGTAAGTAGTTTTTAGGGTATTTAGGTGTCCTCTTGCGTGTAAGTGAGAGGACATTTGTTATACTAGTAAGTATGAAGCGTATTAAATCGATCATAGCAAAAGTAAAAAACGATAATGAAAAAGCTGCTCGAAAAGCAGTCCTCGAAGATATTTTTTACGACATGTACACGCGCCGATACTCTATCTACAAATTGAATTTTTTTCGCGGTGTATTTTTAGGCCTTGGAACAGTGCTTGGAGGCACGATTGTTGTTGCGTTAATAATTTGGATATTGGCTCTATTATCAGACGTAGTACCACCGCTAAAAAATTTCTTTGTATTAATCTCAGATCTACTCGAATCTGCAAAAAAATAATTTTCACTACAAGGTAGCCAGCTGTTTTTGGCTATAATAGGTAATATGGGAAAACAAAAGGTGGTAAAAAAGAGTTCTAATGGCTCACTAGCGCCATCTGATTTTGTTCATTTACACAATCATACGCACCACTCATTGCTTGACGGTCTAACGAAAATTCCAGATCTTGTAAAACGATCAAAAGAGCTCGGTATGAATGCTGCGGCCGTGACCGATCATGGCACCATGAGTGGCTGCCTCGAATTTTATAAAGAAGCAACCAGTAATGGATTTAAACCAATCCTAGGTATCGAAACGTATGTTGCAGCACGTTCACGACATGATCGTGATCCGGCCAAGGATAAGCGTCGATTTCACTTGATTTTGTTGGCGATGGATAATCAAGGCTATAAAAACCTGATGAAACTAGCAAGTTTAGCTGAACTTGAGGGTAAATACTATAAGCCACGAATCGACCATGAATTGCTCGAAAAATACAACCAAGGAATTATCGCATTAAGCGGTTGTGCTAGTAGTGAAATTGGCGAAGCCTTGAAGAATGGCGACTACAAGACAGCAAAAGATATTGCTTTCTGGTATAAAAAAGTGTTTGGCGATCGTTACTACCTGGAACTACAGGATCACGGCCACCCTGATGCGCCGTCGCACTGGCCAGTACAGGCTACTATCAATGAGGGTCTGATGAAGCTTGCTCAAGAATGTGGTTTGCTGGCAGTCGTAACCTGCGATGGCCATTATCTAAGTCATGATGACCAAGAAGCACACGAAATTTTACTTTGTGTTGGAACAGTATCCTATTTGAGTGATGAAAAACGAATGAGCCTTAAAGACTTCGAACTTCATTTAACCGACCCGCGTGATATTATTGCTCGCTGGGGCAAAACGTTTCCGCAAGCAGTCGAAAACACTCGCCGGATTGCGGATCGTTGCGATGTTACTATTGAGCTAGGTAAGATTTTGATTCCGAAATATCCTACACCGGATGGCGAAAGTGAAAAAGACTATTTGGAACGATTGGTCTGGCGAGGTCTTTTGTACCGATATGGTGGAAAGTCGAAACAAGATGCAGCACATAGTAATGCTGAGAAAGTCAAAAAAATACTCTCGCAAGAAATCATTGAACGTACTGAGTACGAACTTAAGGTGATGGACAGTATGGGCTATAATGGCTACTTTTTGATTGTGCAAGATTTTATTAATTGGGGAAAAGATCGCGGGATTATCTTTGGTCCAGGACGCGGTAGCGCTGCGGGGTCGATTGTGTCATACGCTCTTAGTATCACAGAAATCGACCCGATGAAGTATTCGTTGATGTTCGAAAGGTTTCTAAACCCGAGCCGTATATCGATGCCTGATATTGATATAGATATTCAAGACACTAGGCGAGATGAAGTAATTCGCTACTGTGCTAATAAGTACGGTGACGCACGCGTTGCGAATATAGTTACCTTCGGCAAAATGGCGGCTCGCGCTGCCGTGCGTGATGTTGCGCGCGTGTTACAGGTTCCGTATGGCGAGAGTGATCGATTATCAAAAATGATTCCTCCACCTGTACAGGGACGACATATTCCACTTGAGAAGAGCATCCAACAGGATGCCGATTTGAAACGGGAATATGAAAGTAATTCTACGGCCAAACAAGTTTTTGACTACGCAATCCGCCTTGAGGGAACAATTCGTTCACACGGGGTTCATGCAGCCGGTGTCGTGATTGCTCCAGATGATATTGTAAACTATGTACCGCTAGAAATGACGCAAAAAGGGGTGGTGGCAACACAATATCCGATGGGGCCAGTTGAGGAACTAGGATTGCTCAAAATGGATTTTTTGGGTCTCTCAAATTTGACTATTATCAAGAATGCTCTGCGTATTATTAAAAAAGCATATCAAGAGGAGCTTTCGCTAGGTGCGATACCGGCCAATGACGATGAAACCTTAGCACTGTTTCGTCGTGGTGACACAACTGGCGTATTTCAGTTTGAATCAGCCGGAATGAAGCGGTATCTAAAAGAACTGCAGCCAAACGAATTTTCTGATCTTGTCGCGATGAACGCGCTGTATCGTCCCGGTCCAATGTCGGAAATACCTCGATTTATTGCTGGCAAAAACGACCCATCAAGTATTTTGTATCTTCATGAATCACTTGAGCCGATCTTGAGTGAGACGTATGGTGTAATGGTTTATCAGGAACAGATTATTAATTTGCTTCAACTTATAGCAGGTTATACTCCAGGTGAAGCTGATTTGGTACGTAAGGCAATTGGGAAAAAGAAGCGTGACATTATGCAGGCGGAAGAACCCAAGTTTATCGCTGGCTGTTTGAAACAGGGATTAAGTCGCACGGCTGCCGAAAAATTATGGGCGCAAATTCAGCCTTTTGCCGATTATTCCTTTAACAAAGCGCATGCTACTTGCTATTCGCAAATAGCGTACTGGACTGCGTACCTAAAGGCGCACTACCCAGACGCATTTATGGCTGCACTCATGACAAGTGATCAAGACGATACTGATCGGCTAGCAATTGAAATGGCTGAGTGTAAGCATATGGGCATATCGGTGCTAGGCCCTGAGGTAAACCAGTCGTATGTAGAATTTGCGGTTGTGCCAAATAATAAACAAATACGCTTTGGAATGGCAGCTGTCAAAGGCGTTGGTGTCGGAGCAGTCGAAGAAATTTTACGTGCTCGCGAAACAGGTGAGTTTACAAGCGTAGAAGATTTTGCGACTCGAGTCTCGAACACTAAAGTCAATAAAAAATCTTGGGAATCACTTATAAAGACAGGGGCATTCGACAAATTTGTTGATCGCTCCGACTTGTTATATAACCTAGAGGATATATTGTCGTTTGCCTCTAAACTCCAAAAGGAAAAGCTTTCCGGTCAAGCAGATTTGTTTGGTGAACTCAGTGACGACTCATCAATTCGCGCTCGGTTAACACTGCAGTCGGCACCAGCTAAATATACGATGAAAGAGCAGTTGTCTTGGGAACGTGAGTTGTTGGGGATTTATCTCAGTGCTCACCCGCTTGATTCATTTGAACTATTTTTACATGAACAAACAATTTCCCTAGCGAAACTAACGCCAGAGATTGATGGTCAGCACGTAACGGTTGGAGGGCTTGTGACAACGGTTCGTACGATCGTGACGAAAAACGGCAAGAAGATGGCATTCATTGGGTTGGAGGATAAAACAAATGAAGGAGAGATTATTGTTTTTCCGAACCTATATGAAACGCTTGGTGATCAACTACGTCAAGATACTATCATTAAAGCAGCTGGCAAAATTTCTGCACGTGATAAAGATGGTACACTGGGAAGCGAAGCGAAACTTATTGCTGATGAAATAAGCATTTTGGATGAAAAAAACTTGCGCAGTTACGAATCAACTGGTAATGCAATGAAAGCGCCAGAAAATAGAGCTCCTTACCGGAAAAAGGTGTCAAAAAACGCTAGCGCAGCAAAAGCTAGTGTGGTGCCAGCTGTAAGTCTAGCTCCGCCGCAAGCTCTCTATTTGCGGGTTGAAGATCCAAGTAACACTGATGTTCTTTTGGCCCTAAAAGCTTCATGTGCGGAGTTTCCAGGTGACTCTATGGTAGTGCTAGTGATAGGCACTGAAATTGACAAAAAAGCGTTAAGAATGCCGTTTAAAGTTACAGTCGAGCAGGAGCTAATAAAACGGCTTACAGAAATCATATCAAGCGATCACGTAATTCTTAAGTAGTCGCAGTGAGTGCGTACAGTGCAACTCCAGTCGCTACACTAACATTAAATGATTCTTTTTGACCTTTCATCGGAATCTCTAAAATAGTATCACAGTTTTTGAGTAGTATAGGAGTAATACCATTTATTTCTTCGCCGAGAAGTAATGCAAATTCGCTCGGAGCTACGAAGCTTCCAAGCGGAATGCTGTTAAATGATTGTTCAAGTGCAATTAACGGCAGGTTAGCATGTAATCGGTTTTGGCTAATCCAAGAATCAATTGTTTCATAGCGTTCGAACGGGACTAGACTTTCGGCACCTAGAGCGGTCTTATGAATTTGAGAAGTAATTTTTTCAGCAATATGGGGCAGTCGAGTATCGTGATCAATATGAGGATAAGGTGTGTAGCCACTAAGAATTATTTTTTCAACACCAAACCCTTCGGCAGTACGAAAAATTGATCCAACATTGTAGGTAGAGCGAATATTATCTAAGATAAGAGTTATTTTTGCTGACATGCCCTCATTGTATCACTCCTCAAACCATGAGCGATTTGCTATACTAACACTAATGGACGAAGACAAAGTACAGCAACAGCGGCGCGAACATGACGAAAGTGCAACAGCGCAGCGAGCGGCTATTTTAGGTACACCATATGTTGACACTCGGTCAGTCGAAGCGAGTCTCCCGCTTCTTCATGATGTTTTGAGTATTAAGGAAATGTACGATGGTCGTCTGGTACCTCTTTTGTACAATGAGGATGAAAATCAAACAACATTTGGTATAACGACGCAAACACCTCAATCGGTGATGAGCGCTCTACGCAAAAGATATCAAGATGAAGGTAGGGGCATTGATTTTGGTCTTATTAGCAATAGCGGTTTCCGAGCACTGATGGTTCGGTATGACCCACCAAAAGAAGTTGTTTATAACGATATTGAGATCAGCAAAGAAGGCGATAGCCAGACACTCAATCGGGTCAGTCGGACCCTCGAGACGGTTGGCACTGAAGCGCTATTTGATTTTTTAATCAACCAAGCCGATAAGCTTGGTGCGAGCGATATTCATATTGAAAATGAACGAGTTGGAATACGAGTGCGTATGCGGGTTGACGGCGCACTGCACACGGTAGCGCATCTTAGTAAGGACCGCTATCGGGTAATCATTGGCGAGCTTGGTCGTCGAGCAAATATTTCGACTGCAGCGGCCGAGCCACAGTCGGGACATGTTCAGCATGAAGTTGTCGCAGAAAGCGGAACACACCTCTTAAACCTGCGCGTTGAAACAATTCCAACGATGTACGGACAAGATGCAGTGCTGCGTCTATTTAATTTTGATGAGTCCTTACTAAACCTTGATCGACTTGGGATTGCACCAGTATTCCGTAAACAAATCGATGAGGTTATTAGCCATCCGCGCGGACTTGTATTGATGGTTGGTCCTACTGGAAGTGGTAAATCGACAACCCTGTATAGCATGATTAGTGCCCTCAATACGCCCGATCGCAAAATACTGACGCTAGAAGACCCAGTCGAGTATGGTTTGACCGGCGTGACGCAAGTTCCGGTTGATACCACGCACGGACAAAGCTTTGCTGATCATTTAAGAAGTGTATTGCGTCTTGATCCCGATGTTGTGATGGTGGGTGAGATTCGCGACCAAGATACCGCTCGTACTGCGATCCAGGCATCGATAACAGGCCATTTGGTGCTAAGTAGCTTTCACGCTAACTCTACGTCTGCGGCCTTTGCACGCATGATTGATTTGATCGGTCAGAACCCAATTTTTAGTACGGCTATCCGCTTGGTAATTGCCCAGCGTCTGGTGCGCTGTCTTCATAACGAGAGTAAGCAGGAATACGAACCTGATGAAGCCACGAAAGCATATGTACGGCGAGTGTTGGCTGACATACCAAATGACTACCCAGATAAGCCAAACCTTGATTCATTTAAACTTTATAAACCTGTTCCGACTGAAGCGTTTCCGTTTGGCTATAAAGGCCGAATCATTATTATGGAACAGCTACTAGTGAATGAAGAGATTCAAAAGTTCATTCGCGGGGACATAAACGATATCAATGCAGAGGCAATTGAAAAAGCCGCTAAGGCAGGTGGCATGATTACACTCGAGCAAGCTGGTGTACTTGCAGCCCTGCGCGGCGAAACTACACTTGAAGAAGTTGGTAGGGTGGTATAGCTATTTAGTCACGTTATTAAATTGACATATAGTCATTGTTCGGATATAGTATATAAATGGATTCTTATACTAATCAACCTGTTTATACTGATTCGGAGCCCACAGATCAGGAGATTATAGACGATTTAGAAGAAACAAACGGGCAATTTCTCAGAGATGCCCTTGAAGTTTGGAAAACACAGGTAACCATCTGGGGCACGGCAGTGGATAATCTAAGAACTGCTCGAGAAAATGGTTTAAAAACTCTCAGCAATGGTGTAGCGACAATTTCTGAATATTTACCATTTGCTGAAAAAATTTTAGAATTAGCAAAAAGCAAACAACGATACTGCGAGAAAAGTCTTGAAGTTCTTGATACTTTGGCACATAAAATACTCACCGAGGACGTATTGAAGGCTGTAATAGAGGGTGTGGCAGCACAAACAGCTAGTCACAAAAAATACCTGGTAGATAGGTATGGAAATGAACTAAAGATGATATTTCCGGAAAAGATCGCTGAAGTTAACATTCCAAAATTTATTCCTGGTGATGTCTGTGTTCCTCCCGTAAAAACATTACAGCGTCAACACGAACTGATGCCCTCTGTAGCCGATAAAGTCTATATGGATGCTTCGCAAAGTGCAAGACAGTGTGTTGAAAGAGATTTCGGAATAGGCCTGGAGCAAGTTGTAAATGACACTCTTGAAAGCCTGCATGAGAGTGATATAGAGAGGGTTCTACGGGAAATTGTTGTAACGTTATTAGAAGTTGATTCTAAAAGCAGTGAAGGTATGGACGATGGCGCAGGAGAGACGGTTCAAAAGCCGCAACTTGACGACTGGATATATATTGCAAATGAACGGGAAAGAACAGCAAAAAAACTGCAAATGGAGAAAAAAATTTCATTGGAGCAACGGGAGATTAATAAAGGCCTCAGTCGAGTAGATGTGCCTGACACTGAACATATCAATGACGTAGTAGTCGACGCGCTAGCTATTATTATGGCTGGTGTAAAAGATGCCATTGATGTGGATACGGAAACGTTGTTCAAAAACATTCTCGAAAAGGAACTAAGACTCCTTAAGCAGCGTCTTATGAACGGTTCTATATCAAGCATACCGTCTGATTATGCAGGGAGACCAGTAAAAAGACGCGCAAATGGTGGTGTAGGATATAAGCAGGAAAATAGTCCAGCAATACCTTGCGCGGAGGAAGATTGTAAGCTCGTAGAGCATAATATGTTTGATACAGTAGAGAGGATATCCTTTCCGTGGCTAGATAAAGGGGACGATCGTCAAGTTATAATAAAAGAAGTAGATGGCGTGAAAGTTGGTTTTATTGATGCACGGAGCCCCGCAGCCTTAAGAATCGAAGAAAAAACATTTGATGGTTCAGACGGCAAGGTAGGTGGTGCAATAGACCCTAGTATCGCAAGAAGGATTGAAGTTGCGATGAAAATGGCAGCGGGTAATATACTACAAAGAACCCTTGCGCCCCTCAGAAACTTTAATGAAGGTGGTCGACGGTACCCATATAATATATATTCACCAAAAACCAAGCACTCTGCAACACCTGTCCGTTCATATTTTTCTTTGCTACGACCCGGCGTTTCACCCGAAGTAGATGATAGTGGCATATTTAATAGGACAGGTGTTGAGTGTATCGTGCTGTACATGGGGTCGTCAGGAAAAGGTGCTTCGCAGCGAGATCTAATGGTAGAACTGATGGAGACTAATAATACAGCATTGCTACGCGCTTCAGGGTTTGGCGGGTAAATATCGTATATTTACTGCTGACCCATTTGAGTATAAATTATTAAAAAATGATTTAGTGTATAGATGACGCTATACTATCGACTACTTTTTCATCAAACGGTGATGGAATAATCTCTTCGGTCGTTGGGTTTTTTACGAGACTCGCAAGCGCTTCAGCGGCGGCAAGCTTGTGTGTGTCAGTAATTTTCTTCACCCCATTGTCTAATGCTCCGCGGAAGATCCCTGGAAATGCCAGGGCGTTATTTACTTGATTCGGAAAATCACTACGGCCGGTGGCGATCACAGCAGCGCCAGCAGCTTTGGCAACATCAGGCATGATTTCTGGCACTGGGTTTGCAAGGGCAAAAATGATTGGTTGATCCGCCATGTAGCCGACAAACTCAGCGGTCAGTAAACCAGCCTTTGATACACCGATGAAAACATCGGCACCGTTCAAGGCGTTTTCTAAGCTGCCTGATTGCGATGCGTCAACAAAAGGTAGCAGAGCCTGTTTTTCGCTATTGAGATCGCTGCGCGAACTCCCAACAATTCCTTTGCTATCAACCGCAATAATGTTTGTAATGCCGTAAAGATGAAGCAATTTAATAATTGCTGTACCTGCTGCGCCAGCGCCAATGACGACGACTTTTGATGCTTTAAGATCACGTTTTGTCACCCTTGCAGCATTAATTAATCCGGCGAGCGTTACTATAGCCGTACCATGCTGGTCGTCGTGAAACACTGGAATATCTAGTTCGTCCTTGAGACGTTGTTCAATCTCAAAACATTTTGGTGCTGCAATATCCTCTAAGTTTATTGCACCAAAGCTTGAAGCCATTGCCTTTACAGTGGCAACAATCTCATCTGGCGTATGAACGTCTAACACAATCGGCACACTGTCAATACCAGCAAAATGCTTGAAAAGTAACGCTTTTCCTTCCATAACTGGCATGGCTGCTTTAGGCCCCAAGTCTCCTAAGCCCAGAATCGCCGAACCATCAGATATTACAGCCACTAGATTGTTTGTCCAGGTGTACGTAGGTAGGGATTCCGGGTTTTCGGCAATTGCCTTACTCACAGCGCCAACGCCGGGGCTGTAGTAGGCACTTAGTTTCGTACGATCGAGGTTGTCTTCGTCACGTAGTTTTGTGGTAATTTTACCTTTATATTGTTTGTGTAGCTCAAGCGCAAGTTTGTTATAATCCATGTCTATAGTATAGCTTAGATAGTAATATTTGGCATTATCCTTAAGATGTGCTACAATCTAATATTGATTGTTACTAGAAATTGTAAGAGGTGAGAATGAGCTTTGCATTAATTCAGAAGGTCAATGACCAGCAAAAAAAGAAACAGGTTGTCGATGCACGCAGTGGTGACACTGTTCGTGTGTATCAAAAAATTCGCGAGGGTAATAAAGAGCGTATCCAGATGTTTGAAGGTGTGGTAATTCGTACTGACAACAAATCACAGCATACGAGTCGAATCACCGTGCGTAAAGTTGCAAGTGGTGTCGGTGTTGAAAAGTCTTTCTTGCTCCACAGTCCTCTAGTAGAACGCGTAGAAGTTGTTCGTCGTAGTAAGGTACGCCGAAAATTCTTAAGCTACTTACGTCAACGTAGTGGTAAGTCTGCTCGCTTATCGGCTGTCGATTTTGATCGTAAATCAGTCAATGATGTGCACGATCCTAAGGCAGAAGCTGAAGCTGAGCGTTTGAAAGAAGAAGCGGCAAAGGCTGCGGCCGAAAAACAAGCTGAAGCTGAAAAAGCTCAGGCTGAGCTTGATGCAAAAGCTGCCGCTGTTGAAGCAGCACATGAGTCGAACGCATAAACTGCTGTGAAAAAGCACAACAAAAACTCCCTCGTAGGGAGTTTTTGTTTATACTAGTAAGTATGATTCTTGGCATCGATGAAGTTGGACGAGGACCATGGGCTGGACCACTGGTCGTAGGAGCGGTAGTGCTAAGCGGCGCTAAAATAGAAGGGATCACAGATAGTAAAAAACTGACGAAGAAACAGCGCCAGATACTTGCAAGCAAGATAAACCACAATGCGGCCGCGGTAGCACTGGGCTGGGTTAGTGCAAGCGAGCTTGATGACTTAGGTATGGCTGAGGCGTTAAAATTAGCAACTCGCAGAGCTGTAGAGCAAATAGTAGTACCGTATAGTGAGATTATTATTGATGGAACTGTAAATTTTTTAGCAGGTACAGGCAAAGGGCCTTACGTTACGACCATGAAAAAAGGTGATCTTTTAGTACCGAGCATTAGCGCAGCATCGATCGTTGCTAAAGTAGCACGTGATCAATTTATGACAGACCAAGATAAGCTATATCCTGGTTATGGTTTCGCTTCACATGCTGGGTATGGCACTGCTTTACATCGTCAGGCAATCGAACAACTTGGAATTTCACCACTGCACCGACTTAGTTTTGCGCCCTTGCAAAAATACCGATCACTACAACTGGATAAATCGCAATACAAAAATATTGATCGATCGATCTCTACTCGAACAATAGGTGATGCTAGCGAAACTGCTGCTTGTGATGAGCTGGTACGCCGCGGCCATGAGATTATTGAGCGTAACTGGAAAACAAAGTTGTGCGAAATAGATATTGTTTCTCGGCAAAATGACACAACGTATTTTGTTGAGGTGAAACACCGCCGTAATGATAGGTCTGGTGGCGGTCTCGAGGCAATTACACCCAAAAAATTGAGACAAATGAAATTTGCTGCCGAACTTTATCGGCACACATATCATTTGCAAACCGATGTTATGCTTTTAGCAGTTGCTACAGCAAGTGAGCCGCCAGTGGTTACCAATGTCTTAAAGATTTATTAGTCTCGTGCGCACAGCTTCGCCATCACGCTCGAGCAGCTTGACTCTTCCATCGATCTCTTTGAGTCCAACGTCGATTGTTCGAGTGAGAGCAGGGTTTTTCCGTAGGGGAGTAAAGAACAATTCATATTCGTTTTGCTGCAATGAGGTTACGAGTCCATTAGCCGCATAGCGCGGATAGTAGTCGTAGCTTTTGTCGCCTCCAAAAGTTGCATCAATCCACTTCCATTGGTCACGAATCCATTGCCAGGCTGCTTCACGTGCGTAGCGGTTGCGAATCAAGTAGGCGAACCATCGACCGTTATCTTGTGGACGAATAACCGATGTATCAGTCAAGTGATCAATCAGGTAATTTATTTGTGCCGGTTGTCGAACATTGGTAAGACCATCACAGATATCTTGTTGCAAATCTGGCGACTGCGAGTGGCGATAGGTTTCAAGAAGATCGCGCACTACGCCTTCGTCTTTAGTGTGGTAGACTTTGCTGCCGATCACGAGACTACGAATCTCCGAATCAATTGTATCGAGCCCGGCAGTATATAGTGCTTCGGCTTGTGCGATGACGTTACCGTCCTGCGAGTATATCATCATTGCCAGGATTGTCGAGCGGAGTTTAGTGTCGTGCTCAGGCTCTCCGGCGTTTGCAGACCAGCCGAGGCGATCATACTGGGCCTTTGCTAGCTTGCCGGCAAATTGGCGCAGTTTTTGCTCTGCTTTAGTATCGTTTTCAACGAATTTCTTCAACTCACCGAAGGCTAAGGCCAACATTGTCCATACATACTCAGAAGACTCGTTGTTAAAATGAGCTATCAGATCTATCAGTTTGACGCTGGCAACTTTTTCAGCTCGCACCAGTAATGTTTGTTCGTGGAGTAACTGCATTTTGTCGAGGTCACTAAGATCGTCGCGGTTTAAAATACGAGATAGGTGGTCATCTGAGTAGCTAGTGATAAAATGTGCACTATCCCCCACATTTAACCTCTCATCATCAGCCACCGGTAGATGGAGTGTTTCGGTTTCTAGTAAGGCTGGCACATCTTCTTTACTTTCAGCATTTAAAGGAATTGGCCAAAGTTTAGTTGATTGTTCGTGTTCACCGATAAAAAACTGCTCTTGACTCAATGAATCAGACGCAACCGTCACCACTGGATAGCCAGATTGAGAAATCCAGGTGTTCATAAAGTGAGAGATGTCTTTATCGCTCGCATGTGAAAGATGGCGCCATAAATCATCTGCTTCAGTGTTTGCGTAGACAAATTCGCTGAAGTAGCTTTGTAGGCCTTTTTGAAAGGCTTTATCACCAATGTATATCTGACACATTCGCATGAGCCGAGCGCCTTTGGCATACACAATTGCACCGTCAAATAGTGATGTAATTTCGTCTGGATGGTGCACGTCAACCTGCACTGGTTGAACGCCGTCGATAGCGTCGCGTCTTAATGCTAAAACACTCTCATGAGCCGAAAATTCCAACCAAGAGTTCCATTCTGGGTGAATTGCATCTACTGCGATATACTCCATCAGTGTTGCAAAACTCTCATTAAGCCAGAGATTATCCCACCATTTCATCGTTACTAAATTACCAAACCACTGATGGCTGAGCTCGTGACTAATAACTGTGGCAATCAGCTGCTTGTTTGCAACAGTCGTAGTACTTGGGTCGGCTAGCAAGCAGCTTTCACGGTAAGTAATGAGCCCCCAATTTTCCATTGCAGCCGACGAAAAATCAGGTAAAGCCACATGGTCAGACTTTGGTAACGGGTAGGCAGTCTGAAAATAGTCGTCAAAAAATTCAATTGATTTGACTGCGTGGTCAAGTGCAAAATCAAAACTTTCCGCCGATTGGGCTGGCGTTGCCCAAACATTTACTTCAACATTACCTTTTGTGTAGGCAGTTTTTTTGTGTAAATCACCGTATACCCAAGCGAGGAGGTAGGTACTCATTTTTGGCGTTGTTGCAAAGGTTGTGACTAGCTTGCCGTTTTCTTCGATTTGAGAAATGTGATGGAGATTACCGAGTACTGTAACTCCTGGTTCGGTTGTTAGTATAACATCGAAGGTCGCCTTGGCTTCTGGCTCATCTATGCATGGAAATGCTTCGCGCGCATGATGACTCTCAAATTGCGTCGCAATTAGTTCTTTTGCTTCTCCCGCGTGAGTAAATTTGCATGGATACATACCATGCATGGCGTCGGTAATGTTGCCATTAAAGCCAACGACGACAATGTGCTCTCCAGGCTGGAGATCATTATGAGTAATCTTTATCGTGTCATTTTTTTCCAGTGAAAACGTAGCCTTTTTGCCATCAAATGTTACCGACGTTATATCGAGTCCCTTACTGTGGAGGAATATTGCGGCAGCGTCAGGCATTGATGAGCCCGTAATACTGACTGTACCACTGAATGATCGGTTGGGACGATCAATATCAAGCGATAAGCGGTAATGGGTAGGTTGAAAAAAACGGTGGATTCTTGTAATTGTCTGCATAGCTCTATTGTACAATACTCTATATGAGAGGGCAGACACGTAAGCGGCGATTTGTAGCAGGCTTTACTTTAGTTGTTGTCGCGCTTGTGCTTATTATTGCTAATCCTAGCAACTATCGGAATGCACCAAATCTGCCAACGGTACCGCCGCAAACTGATGGCGTATTATTGCCCCAGTTAGCACGTGATAGTCTGGCACGTCTAGCTATAAAAGGTCGCGCCAGTAACACCGATTATTCACGCAGCCAGTTTGGTGATGGCTGGACGTTGATTGATGGCTGTGATATGCGCAATATTATTCTAAAGCGTGACCTGCAGAGTACAGTGATTGATTCTGCTTGCAATATGCAAAGTGGTGTGCTTCACGATCCGTATAGTGGAGCAACTATTGAGTTTCAACGTGGCCCTGCAACCAGCCCACTTGTGCAGATAGACCATGTTGTTGCGCTCGGTGATGCTTGGCAAAAGGGTGCTCAAGCCTGGCCACTAACAAAAAGAGTAGAATTTGCAAATGATCCACTAGAGCTATTGGCAGTGGCGGGTGTTGCTAATCAGCAAAAATCTAACAGCGATGCTGCATCTTGGCTTCCTTCAAATAAAGCATTTCGGTGTCAGTATGCTGCAAGACAGATTGCCATCAAGGCTAAGTATGGACTATGGGTTACTCAAGCAGAACATGACAGTTTAGTGCACATACTAGACGCCTGTCCCGATCAACTGCTGCCTGTACCGCAGTAACTATTTACAGAAACATTTATATGCAGTTTGCATTCGACTGGTGGTATATGATATCATCATAAATGAGTATCCGGCCGGCAGGTCGGGTTTTTTCGTAAAAAATACCGCGAAAAGGAGGAAAGTAACTATGGAAGATCTCAATATCAAACAGTTGACTATGGGCATGAAATTAATTGCTGAAGAGAAGAATTTACCTGAAGATACGGTAATGGAGATTATTGAGCAAGCGATTGCGGCTGCCTGGCGTCGAGACAATGGTGAGCGTGATCAAGAAGTGCGAGCTGAACTCAACTTAAATAATGGCAGCGCCAAGGTATTTGTTGGTCGTGAGGTTGTCGAAGAGGTTGGTAGTCCGGCGCATGAAATTAGTCTGTCTGATGCCAAAAAAGTTAAAAAAGACGTTGAAATTGGTGATGTAATCGAAGAGGCACATGAAGTGACATCATTTGGCCGTGTAGCAGCCCAAACTGCAAAACAAGTTGTCTTGCAGCGCTTACGTGAGGCTGAACGTGAAGTTGTGCTTGCCGAGTTTGAAGATAAAATCGGTACTGTTGTGAATGGAACAGTGCAGCGAGTCGAGCCTCGTTTAGTACGAATCGAGCTTGGAAAGGCAATTGGTATTATGCCATTGAGCGAGCAAATTCAGGGTGAGTTTTATTCGGTTGGTAAACGTTTAAAGGTTTACATTAAAGATATTGAACGAGAAAATCGTGGTCCACAACTGATTTTGAGCCGTGGCGATACAAAGTTTATTGAATATTTGTTTCGTCAAGAAGTGCCTGAAATGGAAACTGGTGCAGTTGAAATTAAAGCAATTGCTCGTGAGGCTGGAAGACGCACAAAATTGGCGGTTGCTAGTACAGTAGCCGGTGTCGACCCGGTGGGTACATTTGTAGGCGGGAGAGGTTCACGTGTTAATGCAGTGATGAGTGAAATTGGTGATCAAGAAAAAATAGACATTATCACTTTTGATGAAAACCCGGAAGTTTTCATTCGCAATTCCCTTAGTCCGGCCGAAATCAACAAAATTGAGCTAAATAAGGAAGCGAAGTCAGCTAAGGTGTTTGTTGATGATGAACAACAGTCTGTCGCTATTGGTCGAGGCGGTCAAAATGTACGACTCGCCTCGAGACTAACTGGCTATGAGATTGATATTGAAACTGCCAAAGCAGAGCCTAAGCCTGAGAAAAAAACCAGCAAAAATGTTGAAGATAGCTTGTTCTCGGCAATTGAAGAATCGGGCGAGTAAAAAAATATATACTACACAGAGTAAATTAGCACTCTATTGACATGAGTGCTAATTTTCCTATAAAATGAAACATGCAATATAGCGTATAATAATTGGTGGTAGCCATAAACGTTATGACGGAGGAAAAGCAAAACAGTATGCCTGAAAATTTTGGAGAATTTATTGCACGCCTAACCGACAACGCCCGGACAAGTTTGCAGCACGCAGAAGCAATCGCTAGAGGACAAGGTAGCTCATATATCGGTACTGAGCACTTGTTGATGGGTGTGCTTGCGCAAGGTTCTTCAGTGGGAGCAAAGTTATTAGCAGATGCAGGTGTAACACTGCAACGTGCAGAACTAGCTTTAAATCTTAGTCCAAAAACATTGGTAGTTGATAGTAGTGCCAAAGGCCTCTCTGAGACTGCAGTGCTAACACTCAAGATGGCATATGATCATGCGCGTGAACTTCATCAAGAATTTTTAGGAACTGAACACATTCTCTACAGCATTTTGCGCCAGAAAAGTTCGCGCGGTACGGTGTTGCTACGTGATATGAGTGCAAATGTTGAGCAAATTGTCGAAGAGCTTGAGGCATATTTTGATCGGCAGCAGAGTGAATATGAAGCGATTGCATCAGATATTGAGTCGGATCGACCTCGTAAAAAGTCGGGCGGTGCGCTTGGGAAGTTTGGCAGTGATCTAACTAATCAAGCTAAGGTAGGAAAACTGGACGCGGTGGTAGGTCGAGATAATGAAACCGAACGACTCGTGACCATTTTGAGCCGCCGCACGAAGAATAACCCGGTACTTATCGGTGAGCCTGGTGTTGGCAAAACGGCAATCGTTGAGGGGTTGGCGCAGCGAATAGCACAAGATGATGTGCCAGACCACTTACTTGATAAACACGTTATTCAGCTTGACATTGCTGGCATGGTGGCAGGTACGAAATACCGCGGCGAGTTTGAAGAGCGCTTGAAAAAAGTAATTAGCGAAGTTAAGCAACGTGGTAATGTTATCTTGTTTATTGATGAGTTACACCTCTTGGTAGGTGCCGGTGCTGCTGAGGGTGCTATGGATGCGGCGAATATCTTGAAGCCTGCTTTATCCCGAGGTGAACTTCATGTTATTGGTGCAACAACTCTCGACGAGTATAGAAAGCATATCGAAACCGACTCAGCGCTTGAGCGTCGGTTCCAGTCTATTGTTGTACGTGAACCAAATGCAAGCGATACACTTGCTATTTTGAAGGGATTACGCGGTTACTATGAATCACATCACAGCGTGAAGCTGAGTGATGACGTACTTGAGTTGGCCGTTGCTATGTCTGACCGTTATATTTCAGATCGATTTCGTCCTGATAAAGCGATTGACGTCATCGATGAGGCATCTGCACTAGCCAGAGTTACCTCAAAAGCTCGGCCGAGCAAACTACGAGATTACCTGCGCGAAATTCGTCAACTTGAAGACAAGATGGAAGAATCGGTATCAAATCAAGATTATGAGCGAGCCGCGTTATACAAAACAAGATTGAGCCAAGTTAAGCTAAAGCTCGACACTTTACAAGCTGAGCAAGATCGTCAGAAAGAAATATTACTTAGCGATACTCATATTGCTCGAGCAATTGCAACGATGACAGGTATACCCGTAGAAAAAGTTAAACGCTCAGAGCTGCGACTACTGAAAAATCTGGAAAAAGAAATTGCAAAGTATGTGGTGGGGCAAAAAGAGGCGGTCGCTAAGGTAGCTCGCGCAATTCGCCGTAATCGCAGCGGCGTTAGTAATGGACGTCGTCCAATCGGAAGCTTTGTATTCATGGGGCCCACAGGAGTGGGTAAGACCGAACTTGCTAGAGTAATTGCCAGGGAGGTTTTTGGGAGTGATGACGCTCTCATAAAGATCGACATGAGTGAATTTGGCGAGCGTCATACAACCAGTCGACTAGTCGGTGCACCTGCAGGCTACGTTGGCTATGAAGATGGCGGAAAATTGACAGATAAAGTACGTCGCCAACCGTACAGTGTTGTGCTATTCGATGAGATCGAAAAGGCGCATCCAGATGTATTCCAACTATTGCTTCAGCTACTTGAAGACGGAACATTGACTGATGCGAAGGGAAGATCAGTAAGCTTTCGTAATACGATTATTATTCTTACGAGTAATCTCGGCTCGGATGCGATGGTTAAAGAAGCACGGCTCGGTTTTTTTGCTCAAACTAAAAAAGATCGTGACGATCTTGAAGCAGCACACGAACGTAATAGTAGAGCAGCCCGCAAAGAACTTGACCGTTTTATGCGTCCAGAACTTATCAATAGGTTTGATGCAATTGTTACATTCCGTGCCCTTACGAGGCGTGAAGTTAGAGCAATTCTTGATACCATGCTGCGTGATCTTGAAGACAGGATGATTAAGAAAGGTATTGGACTAAAAATTAGCTTATCTGCTAAAAAATTGCTGATTGATAAAGGATTTGATGAAGTGCACGGAGCTAGACCGCTAAGACGAGCCCTTGAGGATAATATCGAGCACGAACTTGCTTCGTTGCTGCTTGAGGAGAAGTGTCGTCCAGGTGATATTGTGGCTGTGTCGGTAAAAAATAACCAACCAGTGTTCGAGGTCATGCATGAATCAGAAAAGCCACTGGCGACGTAATTTTGTTGCCAGTATTATCTTATCGCTCATTATTGCTGGTGCCGGTTATGCATATTGGAATCGTGTTGAACTCATCGATACGTGGCGTGCTCACAAGTTCTCCCCTTCAAGTGAATTAGCGGCAGCTGTGGCACGCACAACGATGAGTGCGAAAGCTAAAAAAGTGTTCTATGCCAGCGAGCCGCGCATCGAGAGCACTAGCCGATTTAATAGTTACTGTGGCCAGCACGAATCGAGTTCAGCTACACTTGGTTGTTTTGCGCCAAAAAATCTTTGCCATGAGCCATTACCTAAGTCGATTGATCGTTACGGATGCTATGAGATAACGCTATTTAAGGTACAGAATGATCAACTAAACGGTATAGTTGATGTGACGGCTGCGCATGAAATGTTGCATGCAGTTTATGCACGGCTCGATGATTCAGAGCGGCAAAAAGTAAATAGAATGCTCGCCCAAAAGGGTAATGAACTATCTAAAGACGATGTCTTTAAAAAGCGGATGGAGGTTTATCAGTCATTAAGTCTCGAGGAGCGAATGGATGAACTGCATTCAATTATCGGTACTGAAGTTTCAAATTTACCGAATGACCTTGAGACATATTACCGTCAGTACTTTGTTGATAGGCACGCTGTTACGGTGCTCTACAGCAACTACTCAGAGAAGTTTAGCGTTTTGCAGAGAAAATCTGAAGAACTTGCGGGTATTCTTGACTCAATGGCGACAAGCATTAATCAGCGCGTCACCGACTACAATAACCGCGTTGGTCAAATTAAACAGCAGATAACAAGATTTAATGATCGGGCAGTACGCGGTGATTTCGACTCGATGACTGCATTCAACAACGAGCGTAGTCAACTGCAAGCGGTGACTGAAGAAATTAAAAATGAAGAGTCAGCAATTAGAGCGGCAATTGCTAACTACGAAGAGGTACGAGCCCAGTATGATTCGGTCGCGCTCGATCTCTCAAAGTTAAATAAAAGTATCGATAGCTCACTTGCGCCGGCTCCTGCGGTATAATTGGATATATGGCTAAGACAAAGACAACTTTTGTGTGTCAAGCGTGTGGTACAAGTTTCACGAAGTGGGCAGGTCGCTGCGAAAACTGCGGCGAATGGAACTCGCTTGTGGAACAAATCATTGAGAGAGGTAGCTCTCAGCTTGCAAAGTCAACCAAGACCGGGCAAGTTCTGAGCGCAACACCGTTTGATGCAATTTCTAAAAAAGAACATCGGCAGCGGCTCGCGACTGGGTTTGACGATTTTGATACCGTCCTTGGAGGTGGAATTCTGCCAGGCAGCGTGCTTTTACTTGCGGGACAGCCAGGTATTGGCAAAAGCACGCTTTTACTGCAGGTTGCTGGAGCCCTAGCAGACATTGTTTCAGTGCTCTATGCTAGTGGCGAGGAATCAGCTTCGCAAGTAAAGCTACGTGCCGAACGTTTAAAAGTTGCTAATAGCGATTCACTGCTTTTTGTAGCTAGTACCAGTGCAAATGATATTGCGGCAACCATTCGCAGTGGCTCGGCTAAACTGATAATAATTGATTCAATTCAAACACTCGCCCTGGATGAAATATCATCGGCGCCCGGCACAGTTAGTCAGATTACCAATTCGAGCAATGCCATCATCAGGGCTGCTAAAGAATCTGGTGCCGCGGTGATTTTGGTTGGCCATGTTACAAAGGAAGGGTCGATTGCTGGACCGAAGGTGCTCGAACATTTGGTCGACGTCGTTTTGCAGTTTGAAGGTGATCGTTACGGTGGTTTTAAGGTTATTCGTGCCGCCAAAAATCGTTTTGGATCGACGAGTGAGGCTGCGATTTTTGAAATGGACGAGGAAGGGTTAAAAATTGTTACAAATCCTTCAGCCGAGCTTTTGGCTGAACGCCGCGACGGGGATGGATCGATTGTGTTTGCCACGCTCGAAGGAACCAGGGCACTGCTTGTTGAAATTCAAGCTCTTGTAAATCCGACATCATTCGGGTATCCTAAGAGAACGTCAAGTGGATTCGATCTGAATCGATTGACGCTTTTGATTGCGGTGTTAGAACGGCGCACAAAATTGAAATTATCGGACAAAGATATTTATATCAATGTTGTTGGTGGTATCAGGCTCAGTGAACCAGCAGCGGATCTAGCGGTCTGTATGGCGATTGCCAGTGCGGCCGCTGAACGCAAATTGGCGTCTGGTGCGGTAGTCTTTGGGGAGGTTGGTTTAGGTGGTGAGATTAGGTCTGTTGTCGGGGTGGACAAGCGAGTTGCCGAAGCAAAAAAGCTTGGGTTTACCTATGCAATTGCACCGCAACAATCAAAACCAAACCCATTTATCAAATCGGTTGGAGATATGCGACAAGCTCTCATTAACCATTTAAAATCATAAAAAAGGAACATATTTTAATGGATAGTCAACTAATAGTCATCAGTCTGCTTGTGCTGATTTTTTTGCAAACAAGCTGGCAAACATATGCACTGCTTAAAAAACGACAACAAAACAGTGGCCAATCGATTTACATCGATAGCTCGGTGCTGATGGATGGTCGAATTATATCAATTGCAAAAACTGGTTTTTTTCCTGGTACACTTGTGATCCCTCGCAGTGTTATTGGCGAAATGCAATTTTTAGCCGATAACGGTGACACCGAAAAACGCGAACGAGCCAGGCGCGGTCTTGATACTGCTAAAGAATTACAGTCGCTTGAGATGGTGAATGTAGAAATCTTACAAGATGGCTCACGTGCTGAAGAGGGTGTTGATGATCGGCTTCTCTCGCTTGCTAAAAAGTATGGCGGAGCTGTTTGCACGATTGATTTTAATCTCAACAAGGTGGCGCAGGTTGAGGGAGTTCCAGTACTAAATATCAATGAACTCGCTAGAGAACTTCGAATGAGCTACCTTCCGGGAGATAGTATGCGGCTCGAGCTAACAAGCCGAGGATCGGATAGTCATCAAGCTGTAGGCCACCTCGCTGATGGCACAATGGTTGTAGTGGAGAGAGCTGTTGGTTTGGTCGGCACGAATGTTGATATTGAGGTAGTCAGGAGTATTCAAACGGCTGCCGGTCGTATGATGTTCGCCAAGTTGAAATCACCGAAAAAGAAGACACTTATAACTTCACCTAAGGTTCAACGTAAAAAGAATGGTGGACAGAGGCCGCTTGATCGTTCACGTGCTGTCAGGCAGATTCGTTCACATGGCCAAGAAGACAAGTTAATCGAGCTGGTTGATCGTCAGGCTCGAAACTGAAGGATAGCAGTTTAGTTTTTTGTCCAGTTTTGGCTGTCATTACCGGTGTAGTAGCCCTGATCGGTGACCGTTGCCGAGACATCAAAACTATCCGTACTTGAGCTAATGTTACTGTCTACCGTGACCGTACCACTGTTGCTGCTAATTGGAATTGATCGCTGAGAGCCTTTAATATTCAGATTGATCTCACTGAGAGGGAACTTACCGGCAGAGTAATTTAAAGTAATCTTTCGCCCATTGTTTGACACGGAGATCGAAACGGTTGGTTTCGCGTCACTACACGCATGTGCATTGTCTTCGGCATTTGGGTCGTAACCTTCCGTGCTCGAGTATACTTTCTTTTTAGTAACTGGATCAATGGTCGAACTGACTGCTACCTCAATCCTGGCCCCATCTGGGGTACAGTTTGTAGCTTTCTTTTTCGAAACTCGATCAAAAACTATTTTTTCGCTGGTTTGGCTTTTAGCTTTATTGTACCAACTTGGGTAGACTTCACTACCGATTCTTTGAATACCCTGAGGTTGAGCAAACCAATCACCTGATTTCCATTTGCCTTCGTTCGCGTAAATATCAAGGTGTGCATAGCGCATGACTTCATTGACTAGAGGTCCAGATAGTCCTGAGTTTTGCGAAGCGATTACCGTGTTGTCGCTGTTCCCCAGCCAGGTGGTCATTGCTAAAGCTGGGCTATAGCTGGCGAGCCAGAGATCTTTTGGATGACCATCTTTGTCGGTTGTACCGGTTTTGGTAGCAGTTTTTACGCCAGCTATTTCGATTCCGGGTGGGTTACCATGTAAGGCAGCACGCGCATTACGATCACCTAGAATATCATTGACGATGTAGGCAGCTTGAGAATCAATAACCTGCTTGCTTTCATCTTTATATTTTTTCAATGTTTCGCCCTGACTATTTTTTACTTCTAGGATAGTTGAGTATGGTCTGTATAAGCCCATTCGCGCTAGGGTAGTGTAAGCATTCGTATGCTCAATTTGTCGAGTGCCACAACCGCCGATCGCCGACGACAAGCCGAAGGCAGATTCTTGAGTACAGTAGTTTGTTTCACCTTCTGCGCGCATAAAATCCATTGTCTGCTCCAAACCGCTGACGTACATCGCCTTGACAGCCGGTACGTTACGCGACAAAGCAAGTGCACGCCGTACGCTAATTCCTCCCATAAACTTACCATCCCAGTTCGATAGTTTCGCGCCATAAATACCGTTCATTGTGTTATCGTCGGCTAGCACTGAGCCGCTGCCGTAATTTTGTTTACCTTCACCCTGATCAGAGAATAATTTCGCATAGACAAACGGCTTTATTGATGATCCAGGCTGAATGTACGATGTGGCAGCATTGTCTTGTCCAAATCCGGGCGTTTTGAAATCTCGACTGCCAAGCAGGGCAACGATTTGACCTGTCGCCACATCTTCTACGACAGATGAGGTATTGGATATACGACTGTATTCAGGACGCACTCCGTAGCTACCATCAAAAAACTTGGTTGTCGATTCTTCAAGTTTTTGCTGAATACGGTAATCGAGCGATGTTTTTACCGTTAGACCACCTTTTCCAACCACTGCCGATGTTAGCTCATTTGAAAGTTGATCTCGAACCATCAAAACAAAGTGAGGTGCTTTAATATTATCGAGCTGATCAACCACCGGCTTGATCGTGTCAATAATTGGAACTTTTTTAGCTTTGTCAGCTTCTGCCTGAGTGATAAATTTTTGGTTTACCATTTTATCAAGTACCAGGTGCTGACGAGCAATTAGCGCCTTATGTCCTTCGACTTTGTAAGGATTGTAAAGCCCTGGCTGGTTCGGGATTGCCGCTAGCAAAGCAGATTCTTCAAGGGTTAACTCTTTGGCCGACTTGCCGAAGTAGCTTTGAGCAGCAGACTCAACCCCGTTACGCCGTCCACCGTAAGACGATTCGTTCAAATAAAGATTTAGAATCTGATCTTTTGAGTACATGCGCTCAATTTCAATTGCCAGAATTGCTTCTTTAATTTTACGAGGAACTCCGTCAAGGCCACGCTTACCGGCCTCGTCAGCTAGGAATACTTGCTTAACAAGTTGTTGTGTAATTGTTGAGCCACCCTGCACTTGATTGCCTTGAGCATTGTTAAAGACAGAACGAATAATACCAACAACACTAATACCATCATGCTTGTAAAAATCGGTATCTTCAATTGCGATAGTAGCTTTTTTCATTGGTTCGCTAATTTCACTGAATTCGACAGCTAAACGATAATTACCCTCGCCCTTATCCTCCCAAAGGAGTATATTATTACGATCATAATAGCGGGTGACGGTTGTTTGTACTCTTTCGGCAATTTTTCCTGGCCGAACGGATTCTATATCACTACGGAAATAAGCAAAAACGGCTCCTACTGTTAAAACAATTAGTAAAATGAAAGCTCCGAACAGCTTGAGAGCCATGAAGGCGCCTCGCCGACTGAACCAATAAGCTGCCACTCGTTTTGGATGCAAACGATACAAAAACCGTTTCATCGGATGTTTCGGTAGACTAGCAAGATATTCTGCGCGTTTGCGCGCGTTTGCATCTTTTTTTGTACGTCGTTTGCGCGCGAGATTCGAATATACTTTAATTGGTCTCGTCCGTCTTGATGGTTTTTTCACCACGAAATTGTTTTGCCCCCGCATCTTACTTTGTATAACTTGCTACATTATAGCACTTTTTCATCCCAGCAAGTGCTAGTTTGTCTGGTATAATTATCCACATGACCACACTCTCTGAAGAACTCGCTTGGCGCGGTTTCGTTAATCAACATACCTTCACCGACGAATCAGACATTAATCAACCACGTACGTTTTACTGGGGTGTCGATCCAAGTGCAGATAGTATGACAATCGGTAATTTAGCACCTGCCATGATGATCCGACACTTCATAAATCATGGGCATAAAGCGATTTTACTGGTGGGGGGTGCGACCGGTATGATTGGCGATCCTGATGGCAAAAAACAGGAACGCGATCTAAAAACGCTTGAAATAATTGCGGCAAACAAGGTGGCTATTAGCGCCCAGTATCGGTCAATTTTTGCCGGTCAAGACTTTGAGATTGTCGATAACTACGATTGGTTTAAGGATATAAGCTATCTTGAATTTCTGCGTGGTGTTGGTAAGCACGTTAGTATGACAAAAATGCTTGATCGTGAGTTTATAAAAGCAAGAATAGGCGAAGGTGGTGAAGGAATTAGTTATGCTGAGTTTAGCTATGCATTAATTCAGGGCTACGATTTCTTACATTTATTCCGTGAGAAAAATGCTACTCTGCAGCTTGGAGGTAGTGATCAATGGGGCAACATGATTTCTGGGGTACAGCTCATTCGTCGTTTAGAAAATGAAGAGACGCACGTCTGGTCGACCCCGCTTGTCATAAACAAACAAACAGGCGTTAAGTTTGGCAAGAGTGAGGGCGGAGCGATCTGGCTTGATCCTACAAAAACTAGCCCTTACAAGTTTTTTCAGTTCTGGCTGAACGTCGACGACGAAACAGCCGAGGACTTGGTGAAAATCTACACGTTACTCGACTACGAAACGATTGAGCGTTTAATTGGTGAACATCGCGCTGATCCTGGCAAGCGTATCCTGCAAAAAACACTTGCCCGTGAAGTAACTGAACTTGTTCATGGACAAGCCAAGCGAGATGCTCTTGAGCGCGTTACTGCTGTGTTGTTTGGCGATGAAGTATTTACTTCGTTGTCAAATAGTGATGTAGATGAACTAGCGAACGAAATACCCGCAGTTGGTCTACAGAATGTTACATCAGCGTTGATAGCAGCTGGAGTTTGCCAGAGTAATGGTGAGGCAAAACGGCTAATAGCAAATAACGCCATCTCGGTGAATGGTCAAAAAGTTTCTAACGATATTACTATAACTACTCCAAGCCTAATCAAAAAGGGCAAGAATATCTTTGTGCTTGTTCGCTAAAGACTACTGAGCACCGGTTTTATCACGAACCACCGATTCAATGACAGCAAGCTCGCGGTCGAGTGTAGTTTGATCGACGGCTTCAATATTTAGCCTAATAACGGGCTCTGTGTTGCTACCGCGCAAGTTGAACCAGAAATCATCAGCCTCAACAGTTAATCCATCGAGTTCATCTTGGTCGTACTTGGCGTAGTGCTGTCTTAATTCAGTAAACACACTGTCTTTTTCGGTAGTTTCAAAATTTATTTCAGCAGGCATGATGTATCGGCGGTATTCGTCTACGAGCTGAGATAGTTTTTTTCCTGATTGACTTAATGCTTCAATAACATGCAAAGCGGCAATTAAGCCAGAGTCGGCGTCGTAGTTTGTTTTAAAAAACAGGTGTCCGGTGGTTTCGCCGCCAAACGTAGCACCGACTTCGCGGACCTTTGCTCCGATATATACGCGTCCCGCCTTTGTGCGGACAGGTTCTCCGCCCCACTCGCGTATGAACTCTTTTGTTGCTCGGCTAGTTCGAACATCATGTACAATTTTGCTGTTTGGTGTTTTTTCGAGCATGAGCTTACTGACAATTGTCACCAAGTCGGTCCCCAGTACTGGTCGCCCCATGTCATCAACAAAGCCAGCACGGTCACCATCACCATCAAATGCGATTCCAAAATCATACTGATTGTTTTTGACACGCTCAATTAAGTCTTTTAAGTTCTCTGGTTTTTGAGGATTGGCCTCATGGTTGGGAAAAGTACCATCGAGTTCAAAGTACATCGCTTCGGCTTCGAGGGGCAATCGCTGCAGTACAGTCGGTAAAATAGCTCCCGCCATACCGTTTCCTGTGTCAATTGCAATACGAAATTTCGGCCAGGCAGATGGAGTGATCGCACTCAGTGCGTGATCAACCCACTCGCTCGTGAGATTCTTTTCAGTCAACGTCCCCTTGGTGTCGGCAGGTACAAAAGTTTCACGCTCGGCAAGATCACGAATTGCATCTAGTCCGCTGTCGAGTCCTACGGGAGTAACCTTGTCTCGATAAATTTTTATACCGTTATAATCACCTGCATTGTGACTCGCGGTTACAACAATGCCACCGGCTAAATCGTAAGCCCCGACAGCGAAGTAGATCATGTCACTGGTGACTTCGCCAATATCCCAAACGTCTCTTCCTTGAGTGCGAAGCCCTTCAATAACAGCATCAGCCAATTGCTTCGAATCTGGGCGCATATCGCGGCCAACAGCGACAATGCCCGGGGTTGTGAGCCATTGTGCTGTTGCAGCGCCTACTTTGTTACATAACTCAGTTGTCAGTTCAGTGTTTACTTTGCCTCGTATGTCATAAGCTTTAAAAATATGCGATGGAAATGTCATAGGCCTCCTCACGTTATAATATGCTGCTATTGTATCATTTTGTAACTTGCTACACTGTATAATGTGAATCTTTCTTCGCCGATCGAAAAAGTTAAGGGAGTCGGTCCTAAAACAGCTGAGCAGCTACGTGCGGCGGGCTTATTGACGGTGGGGGATATTATATCTTTTTTGCCACGTAAACATGAAGATTTTTCTGAAGTTGTATCAATTAGCGATATTCGTCCAGGCAAACAAACAATCAAGGCGCGTGTTGAAAAAGTTGATACGCGACGAGTCAGACGAGGCATGCAGGTAACGACGGCAGTCTTGGTCGACAAAAGCGGCAAACTGAATGCCGTTTGGTTTAATCAGGTCTATCGTGCTAGGCAGTTTGTCGAACACGAAGAATTCTACTTTTCAGGTGAATTTGAGTTTCGGTTTAATCGCTACCAGCTGACTAATCCAAGCGCTGAAAAAGTAAAAGATGTAAGCGTATCAATTTCTGCGGGTCGGCTGATGCCGGTTTACAAAGCTGTCAAAGGGCTAAAGAGCCAGCTAGTGCGGAAAATTATTCTTGAGCTTCGACCACTGATTAGTCTACTACCCGAAACATTGCCGCCAGAGCTGGTAAAGAATCAACGTCTGGTTTCGCGCTCGGCGGCGTTTTATGGTCTGCATTTTCCCAAAACAACTAACGAGATTGCCAAAGCTCGCGAACGTCTCGCTTTTGAAGAGCTATTTCAGCTTATATTAGCGAGTCAGCTCAATAAAAATCAGAACGCATCGCTAAAAGGATGGCCTATCTTATTTGACCAGGCTGCTGTAAGAGAATTTGTAGCAGCTTTGCCATTTCAACTCACTTCTGGACAACGAATTGCTGCCTGGGATATACTACAAGATTTTGAAAAACAAGCACCGATGAATCGGTTACTGCAAGGCGACGTTGGGAGTGGCAAGACTGTTGTCGCCGGAATAGCAATGCGCCAGGCGGTGAAAGCTGGGTTTCAATCAGCATTAATGGCTCCCACTGAAATCTTAGCTCGTCAGCACGCCGAGACCCTACTTCGTCTGTTCGAGCCTTTTCATATTAATGTTGGGCTGCTAACTGGTTCCGTGAAAGGTAAGGCTCGTCAGCAGTTACTTGAACGGATTAAAAGCGGTGAAGTTGATGTAGTTGTTGGTACCCACACACTTATTCAAGATACAGCAGTCTTTAAGAAATTGGGTTTTGTAGTGATTGATGAGCAACATCGATTTGGTGTCGAGCAGCGTCAAAAACTGCTCATGAAATCTGATCGGCCACCGCACTTGCTTGCTATGACAGCTACGCCTATTCCGCGCAGCTTGCAACTAACAGTATTTGGCGAACTTGACATTAGTGTTTTGAGCGAGTTACCAAAAAATCGCCTGGCAATCAAAACAAAGCTTATTGCGCCAACATCGCGAGCAGCAATGTATCAGGCGATTGATCATGAAATCGTACAAGGCCACCAAGCGTACGTAGTGGCGCCGTTAATAGACGAAACTGCGGCAAGCGACAAGACATCGGTGGAAGCAGAGTATAAAAAGCTAAAAAACTCCGTGTTTGGCCATCGCCGAATCGGATTGCTGCATGGTCGTATGAAGCAGATTGAAAAAGATAAAGTCATGAGCGATTTTAAGAAAGGCGACGTCGATGTTTTGGTGAGCACAACAGTTGTTGAGGTTGGAGTTGACGTGCCAAATGCTACGATAATTTTAATTGAGAACGCCGATCATTTTGGCCTGGCACAGTTACACCAACTTCGTGGTAGAGTCGGTCGTGGTTTACATCAGAGTTATTGCTACTTGGCACTTAGCGATAGCAAAAAACCGAGTCAGCGCCTACGTGAAATTGAACGTTCAAATGATGGATTTTACCTTGCGGATGTCGATCTGCGTCTGCGAGGCCCTGGCGAAGTGTATGGACGGATGCAGCACGGTGAGTTAAATTTGCAAATTGCTAGTTTTGAAGATACAACTATGATTGCTCGTGCTCAAAAGGAGGCTCACGTTTGGGCGAAGCGTTCGAAAGATTTGCTACAATATAAAGCACTTATGAATGATGTCGAAAAATATCAGCGAGTAACAACTCTTAATTAGTTATGTATAGTGGCACGATTTTACGTAATTCTTCGGGACATCTGGCGGGTACACATCAGCGCATTGACCGAATTGCCAGGCGACATATTGCAGCACTTAATAAGTCACTCTGGTTCCCGTCTATCCGCTCGATACTTCATTTTGAAGGTAATAATGGTCCTGACGGGATTAAGCGCAAAAGTCCCGGTGGACATGATGAACCATGGCATTTTGTAAACCCCGACAATCCAGATGACAATGAACTATATGCGCAAATAAATCACCACCATCACAACTTAGTAATAGCATTAAAACAAAAAGATGAAATTCGTGCAGGTTTCGAAGCTGCCTGGTTGTCACACGCGATAGTCGACGGCATGACACCTGCTCACCACTATCCCTTGGCCGATAAAATCAAAGAACTTTGGGGTAAACCAAAAAATCATCGCGACAGTGTTTTTGAAAAGAATATCATTAAAGGAAATAATGTGCGCGATTCTTTCGATAGAAACTGGCAATACTGGGGTGCGAAAGGTGTTTTTACCACTCATTTTTTATTTGAATTTGGTGTTGCGACGAGTATTGCAGGCCACCGCTTTTACCATACGGCGCCAAGTCTAGAGGATGTTGTTTCATTACAAAAGTATGGCTTAGAGAAGGTTATTCGAAGCGCAATTACTGATGTCTACCATTTGAACTTATATCAAGAATTTTGGACGAACGGTTGGACGGCGCGGCTGGCAGCAGAGACAAGGCGAACACTAGTTCCTCTCATTATTCGAGTCGTTACTTTAGCATGGTATGATGCTTCGATGAAGGCGGGTAAATAATGAATATACGTGTCATTGCTGGAAAATACGGCGGGAGGATACTTGACACCCCAAAGGGCAGGCGAATGCACCCAATGGGAGAACGAATTCGCAACGCCTTATTCAATAGTATTGGAAGCGAAGTGAAAGATGCACAGGTGCTTGATGCCTTTGCTGGTACCGGTTCACTAGGTATTGAAGCGTTAAGTCGAGGCGCTGAGCAGACAACATTCATCGAGAAAGATCGTGTTGCATATTCCTGTATTACCAACAATATTAATGCTCTCGGTCTTACGGATGAAGCGAGGGCAATCAAAGCGCCTCTTGCTAGTTGGATAAAAACGTCTGAAATGACATACGACATTATTTTTGCAGATCCACCTTACTACGACCTGCAGTTATCCACAGTTTCTAAGCTTTTTGATCTTCTCAAACCTAACGGGCTTATGGTATTATCATGGACAGGAAGAGGTGAGGTACCAAATCTCAAAGACGACATTGTTGTGGTGGACAATCGTAGTTATGGAAATGCACGCCTCACCTTCTTCCGCCGAAGCACCGTGTGAGGCGTTTTTTTGTTGAATTGATAGTGGTTTAGGGCAATCGCACACTATTATCGTAAACTAGCACGATCGGACTAAATAAAATCAGTGACCCAGCCCATCGTAATGAAGGTACATGTTTAATGACTGTTAGTTAGACGTCCGAATTGAGTCTGACGGGCAAGTTATATGTACTTCATTTTATAGAGAAAGCTAAGGGTTCAATTTTGGCATACCGTAATGAGTTGTTTTGATGTATTGGATCACACTTGGTAGCACGTCGCCAGTATATCGTCCGTGCATATGAAAGAGGATGACACCACGGGCACGAGTATTTGCTTTAACGTTGGCTAGCATTGAACTTGCGGATGTTCCTGCCCAGTCGCGTGTGTCGACTGTCCAAAAGCATCCCTGGTAACTGTACGAATTGAGAATATTGACAATACGGGAATCAAACGAGCCAGCACCATAGGGGTTGCGGAATGATTTTCTATTCGACGGATATGGCCTAATGGCCGATTCTGCTCGAGTAATTTCACTGCGAATCTGGCTATCAGATAGTGTTGTGAGGTCTGGATGTGAATAGCTGTGATTTCCGACAAAATGTCCTTCACTTTTGATAAGTCTTATCAAATCAGGCCGATCACTAGCGAACTGTCCAGTTGGAAAAAACAATCCGCGGACATTGTAGGTGCGTAAAACGCTAAGTATTTTTGTAATCTGAGACGTTGTACCAGAATCGTCGAAGGTTAGAAAAACAGCAGTGTGATCCGTAGTAATTCCACAATGGGTGATACCGTCAGTTGTATTAATAACGGAGAGGCCTTTTTGAGCTTGATCTGTAGTTGACGGTACGATTAGCTGTGCTTCGGCTGCTGCCGCTTGCTCTGATTTACGTGACGCCTCTGCCATGGCAGTCATGTCGGCTGTTGACAACCCATGAACCGGAGCGGTGACGATTAATGCCATGATAACGCTTAAAACTCCGAACCTGACGCATGCTTGTATAGTTTGCATATAAATCTCCCTGTTTATAAAGAGAGTATATGACTACTGATGAGTTTTTGCAAATAGGATGAACTACATTAGTATCACTACAACGGCCATAAAAAGCTCGAATATAGAGGGAGCGTGAGTTTAATTAATAACAGAATAGCAGGTAAAAAGCCTGTTATAATTTTGATTATGAGTGAGAACAACCCAATTACGTACAACGACCAACTACGTCTTGTGTTTTCTGATGTAGACGAAACAATCGCAGACGTTTACGCGCCAGCCGAA
>JBDHUM010000002.1:0-75690 GCA_039809125.1 Saccharimonadaceae bacterium (SeqCode)
CTTGTACCGTGAGTTCGAATCTCATCCTCTCCGCCAAAATAAAATAGTTAGACAAGCCGACTTATATTATGGTACACACTGGTTGATGAAGTCCGAAACTATATAAACTGATTCCCTACAGTAGGAAAAATGCTATAGACTATCAATCCATTTTTTCAATCTAGGCAAAACGTCTTCCAGTTCAGATGGTTTAATATCATAGAACTTTTCTAAGTTATCTACGTCACATTTAGGAATATCGCGGTAAATATGCTTCAAATCAAAATTCGTTTTTTCGGGCCAGCCATTTTTGAGTCGTAAAAACTTTGTAGCATAGCGAAGTATCAAGTAATAGTAATAGAGAGCCTCGAGTTTCCTGCCCCGACGAATATTTTTTATCAAGCTCGGACGCATTTGGGTGTAGTAATCTTGAAGCTTCTTCCGTTTTCTTTCCATATCAAATGTATTTGAGTCACGTTCTTTGAATTTAATTATTTCTTTTTTGTCAAAAATGATATTCGCATCATCGATGCCTTTTGTCAGAAAAACTTCACGAGTAATGCTTTGTGTATTTATATCTATTGTAAAAAATTCACTCATACCACTCAGGTGATATACGCACTGGCCAAGTTCTCCGCTATTCTTAACCACGTACTTGAAATCGATCGGAGAAATTTGTGAAAGAATAGTCTCAATATCATCATAAATCGTAAATATCTTGCTATCATCTGTACATATCCACAAATCAATATCAGAATATTCATCTGAGTATCCTTGCGGCACTGAACCCTCCACCCAAAAAGCATAGATATCATCACGTGTTTTTAGCTCACCCGCGAGGTAGGATATAATTTTTTCTTTATCGTCCATAACGTTAATTTTAGCATTACCTGGAAAAGGTTATTAGAAAGTTATCAAAAAGAATCGAAACCCGTTTTACGTATGGGGTCGCCTTCAAATCAAAATAGAGATTGAACATCAAGTCAATCTCTATCTGTAATTTCACAATGGTACACCCGACAGGATTTGAACCTATGACCTTTGGCTCCGCAAGCCAACGCTCTATCCAGCTGAGCTACGGGTGCGTAAAATACTTACCAACTATACCATATAAAGAGGTGAGGCTCAATGAACAGTTTGGTAAAATTAGATACGTAGTTTGCGGATAATTTTGTCGACTGTGTCGAGTGTAAGCTCACGCATCGGTAAACGAGCCGCCAAAATATCAACTACCGCCTCGCCGACTTCTTCAGGAAAGTATACACTTACCCCTGGCTGGAGACGTTTGCGCGGTATCAACATAAACGAGTGCTGCACATCATCAACCATCAAGCCAAATTCTTTGAAATTATCGTACGGTAGTAATTTATCATCAATATGAAGTCCTTTGCGACTTAAAATGTACTGATGCAGCATGGGTGGGCGACGAACATATACTACCAACGCAACTGCCATAACAGGTATCAGAGCTGCGAACGTATACGAGCGAATCACAAGTATCGCAATAACTGTCAGAATAATTGCAACAATGGCTAGCACAATATACCAAGTGGAAGCACGTTCGTGCGATAGACGCTCAGGCGCCTGCCAACGCACAAGCTCAGTATCAGCCTCGGCCTCAAATACAGCGGCATGAGATTCTGGCTCCAAAGATGTCGATTCAGGCTGAGCTACCCCCTCAATGGGTGGCACTGAATTCTGATCAAGCGTCACTGGCGGAGTTGATTGCGTCTGAGGTGGTTGTTGCCAATTATCTTGCTGCTTATCTGGTTGCATAAAAATAGTATAGCATGAGTGAAATAGAACGGGCAGAGGATAGCGGTCTCAGCATAATTAAATAGACGACCAGACGGTCGTCTATTTAATTTGGCGGAGGAGGGGAGATTCGAACTCCCGCGCCAGGAAATCCCAGCCTACAGCTTTAGCAAAGCCGCCCCTTCAGCCACTTGGGTACTCCTCCGTGTGTCTTACTAAAGTATATCACGGAATTTACCCCTCAGCTAGACATTACCCCTGGACAAACATGAGCAAATTTGCTATAATGAAAGGACAATTAATTAGCCATAATAAGGGATATGTATGAAATATAAGCTTACAGCAGCACTTTCGGCAATTTTTGCCAGTTTGTATGTTTATTCTTCGTCTGCGTTTGCTATTTCGGGTGTTCAAAACGGTGCCGATTCGGCTCGAACTGGCGATCAGCCAGTAGATCTCTTTGGTAGTGGTGGCACTTTTAGTACAATCACCAGCGTTATGTTGTTTATTGTGGGGGCGATCGCGGTAATCATGATTGTCATCGGTGGAATGCGCTACGTTTTGTCGGGCGGTGATTCAAGCAAGGTTACGGCCGCAAAAAACACTATTCTTTATGCGATTATCGGTATAATTGTGGCTATTTTGTCATATGCTGTAGTTCGATTTGTTATTGGCAACTTCATTAATGGTGGCGGTGGCGGCGGGACTGACGTTTAAGTAACGCTATTGACTGATACATAGCTAGCTACGACCTGTTTGGTCGTATTTTATTTTGAGGGCGAGCTATTGGCTGAATCCTCTCCCTCAAAGAAAAACACCCTTTCGGGCGTCCATTCTCTGGCGGAGAGGGCGAGATTCGAACTCGCGGTGAGTTGCCCCACGACGGTTTTCAAGACCGTTACCTTAAACCACTCGGTCACCTCTCCGTACATCTAACTTGTTAATGATATCACATGACCCTCGGAAAACCGTCTGATTGCTTCGCAATCTTACGACAGTTTAGTCGTTGACACGACGCGAACGCACAAGACCGTTACCTTAAACCACTCGGTCACCTCTCCCTAGCTAAGTTAATTTTAACAGAGATAGACTATTAAGTCGAGGATTGACGACTCTGTCGCGCCTTGAGGGGTTGACGAGCTGTAACTGCCACCCAAACTTGGGAGGCACCGGCATCCTTTAAGGCCTTAGCGGCATATTCAACCGACGCACCAGTAGTGACAACGTCATCAACCAAAAGATAGGTGGCGTCAGGATCAATTGTTCCGAAAGCTTTATACGACTTGGCAGCATTCTCTATCCGCGTTTTACGATTGCTGCCATATTGAACCAACTGACGCTGAGTCCTTACAATTACTTGTTGATACTGAACTCGGCGCAGTTTTGCCAGGTATTTTCCAATTTGCTCAGCATGACCATAGCCACGCTGTCGTATGTGAGTAGAAATTGTCGGTACGGCCACCACGACACACTTTTGAGGCAAGCGGGGAAGTATTGCATCTAGTAAGCGTGCCTGTGCATTGCAACCAGCTCTGCGTGATTCAAACTTAGTTTCGTTGATAAGTGTTTCAAGCGGTCCGGTCCGCTCAGCTGCAAAGCGGCTGTAGTCGTAAGATGTAACGCACGAGCTACATTTGCCAGTCGATGGTTTTTTACAAAGTACACACTGCTCAGTTGCTTCAGAAATGATGTCATTCTGACAACTTTCACATAGTAATTTTCCGATTTTACCACATCCGCAACAGTAGTGGGGAGCTAAAACATTAGCAATCGCAGAAATCATTGTTGTTTTTACGTTTATTCATCGATACGCTTGATTATACTGCAAATCATGGGTATAATTTAGCCATTACATTACGTCACCTAGTGCCTAGAGAAAGTGGAGGATATCATGGCCAGAAAGCAAAATGACGATTTGTTGATTGAAGACGAGCTTGCCGCCGCCTTTTTGTCTGATGACAGTGGGATGTCGACAACTGACGACAACGCAGCACAAGCGCCCGCACAACAAGATGACCAACAGTGGAACGAAGAAGACCAGGATGTAATCCCTGGCCAGTTAGCAGTCGATGTATACGAAACCGACGAACAGCTTGTCGTAAAAGCCCGAACTGCTGGGGTGAACAAGGAAGACCTCGATGTTAGTATTTCGGATGGTATTTTGACCATCAGCGGCACATTGAGTAGTGGCGACGATAGCGATGCAACCAACTGGCACATCCAAGAGTGCTACTGGGGCGAGTTTAGTCGCACGTTAGCTCTTCCTGTAGCAGTAAAAGAAGAAGAGGTTAGCGCAGTACTAAAAGATGGCGTGCTAACGATTACTTTTACTAAAGTAAAGCAAGAGCAAGCCAAGAAAATTACTATCCAATAGCAATTGTTCTACAAAAAAATAACCCCTAGTTTGAAATCTAGGGGTTATTTAATTCTACGACCTGTTGATTACGTAGTTTTTGAAAGGTTATCAATAACAAAGTTGACTATCGCGTACGCTAGAATCACCACGATAATACCAATGATTGAGTACATAATGGTGTTCTTCGCTGATTCAACCTGCGATTTATCGCCACCAGAGATAGTGTAGCGAATACCACCGATAATAAGCATGATTACCGCAATCGCACCAACAAGAAAGAGTAAGACATTGGTGATTGTTCTGAACACACCGGTATCACCAAACAGGTCTGTTTGTTGATCAGTCCCCTTACTACAATTAGCCCCTTGCTGCAACGACAAACTGCCATCACACGTTGGCTCTGCTGGAGCAGTCGCCGCCGCCACAGGTAGGGCAACAAGTGAGCTTACACCAAGCATGGTGAACACAAGAGCAGTGACAACCGATGCGTTGGCCAAAATATTCTTAATGGTTTGTTTCATAGCTAAATTTTCCTTTCTTATAAAGCTTAGCTTATATTATACACCTTCACGATTATTACGCTAGCAGTTATACGCCGCTATAGGTTCTTCGAAACAAAATCGACGATTGCGTAGGCGGCTATAGCGGCCACCAGACCAATCACAGCGTACATAATTGTATCTTTGGCGCTCTTAATATGATTTGAATCACCGTTTGAGGTGACATATTTAATACCACCAATCACGATATAGATTACCGCCACCGCACCAATAAAGAACAGCAAAATATTAGTAATCAATTTCACCACTTCAGGTATCGTGTCAGACTTATCGCTGCCGGTTTTTGCACTACCACTGCCTTCTTTTATACATACTGTACCGGTACAGGCGGTAGCGGACACAGAGATTGGTGTCAAAGAACATACCCCAACAAGTCCGAAAGTCGCCAACACCATCATTAATTGTTTCATTTTACTAATCCTTTCGTTTTAACTAAACCATTCGACAACAAACGCCACCAAAGCCTGAGCGGCAATAGCGGCAATAAGCCCTAACACCGAATAGAGAATCGTATTTTTAGCGCTTTGCATATTATTTGCATCGCCCTGAGATGTAACGTACTTGATGCCGCCTATCACTATCATAATTACCGCTGCAGCACCAATAAAATAAAGCAATACGCTAATAATATTAGCGATGAGCCCCGCGACATTATCTTTACCTGATGCCGTACACACTTTTGATGTATCGCCATCAGCACAGCCAGGGAATAAATCAATCGCCGAAACCGTTGACGTAGCATAAACGCTCAGCATCACCACTGCAGTGAGACTGAGAATAATAAATTTTAATCGTTGAATCATGTTAGTTACTCCTAACTAATCTACCTGGTTACCCCAAATATTATATACTGCGTAATGATAAATGCACTCATAATAATTACAACCCCCACAAGTGCGGCCACGATCGCATTGCGTGCCTGTTTGACACGGTTGGCATCTCCTCTTGAGGTTACATATATAAATCCAGCAATTACAATCACAAGTACCGCTACCATTCCGGCTGCCAAGTAGACAGCATTTAGTAAGCCTTGCATGCCGGTATTGGCATCAGTAATCTTAGGATCGTAGCCAATATCTTTGCCTGGATCAACTGCAATAGCGAATTGCAGATATTTTTGCATACAATAATCGAGCATCAGACTGCATCTCCAATAAACCTTACAATTGCCACAGCGCTAAGTGCTATGACTAGCCCAACGAGGGCATTGGTGATAGTACTTTTTGCTGAGCTCATCTTGTTGGCATCACCAGCACTTGTCATGTAATCGAAGCCTCCTCTAATTAGCATAACGATCGTCGCGTAGGCGACAAGCTGTAATATAATCTCGGCGATATTTAGACCTATCGTAAAGGCGAAGTTTTTGGCATCCTCATCGCCGTTACCAGGCTGTTTGATATTACAATCGTTGTCTACAACTCCGTTGTACCAAGCCGGAAAGGTAAGAAGGTACCGCTTACCGTCCGCGCATTCATTAGCAGCATAACTTGGTGTTGCAACAGAGAGTGTTAAGATTAAAGCAAGCGCCATGCCAAACATAACGATTCTAAAATTGGCAAACAAACGCATCATTTGAACACTCCGCCCGGAATTAAAAATTCAAGCCCAACATACATAAAACCATACAGTACCAGTCCAACTAGTGTATTGCGGATTTTTTCTTTTGCTTCTTTGGTTTGATTTGAGTTGTCGCCAGCCGTTGCATATAAAAACGCATGGAAGCCGATCATTGCAACTGCAACAACACCAATACCTGCGGTGAGCAGACGAAGTACCCACAGTACAAACAACCAGGTGCCGCTCTGTTCAAGATTACCTTCTTCTGAAGCGTCACAAAATGATTGTGGTAACACCACACAGTCAAGCGCTAATGTCCGCGGCACGTTAACTAGGCTGACGGCGGCTGTTAAAATGATAGCAAGCGCGATTATTTGTTTTTTCTTCATCTATGTGTATAGTAGTGCTTTTTTTGCAAAAAAACAAGTTGGTAACGCTATTTTTTGTTACTAGTGAAAACATAGTCGCTTTAAGAGATGCTTTTTGTAAAATAATATTGACATAACCGCCTCTAAATGATACTATAAAAGCATGTGGGATATTCGCACGATAGGTGCGTCGAGGGGAATCCTCGGACGTCTGTTAATTATGCTCTGTAGCACCTTGCTCATAGCTGTGTTTGCGTGTATCGGTCTCTCTAAACCTGTCGCCGCAGCCGACGCTGTCTGGACAGGCAGCGCTCTAACATACGAAAGCAATACTTATACGCCTATTTCTGTCACTGGTTTACCGACTGGCGACGTAAAAGACAAAATTCCCTACGCCTGGATTAATACAGCTATTACCCCTCAAAAAGCCAGTGTCCTTTACTTTGATGATAAGGATCGATTCTTTACTGATGTCGACAACCCGCTTGCTCGAACCTCGGCTATTTTGATTGTCTACGACTTTAAATCGCCAAATACCTACAGCAACGGCACCTCACCCGTGACGATTACTGTACTACGTGATCTCACAGTCGACAGCAACGACCAAAATCAAGAACATCAAAACACGTGTGACGGCAGTATCACGAAAGGTATGGGGTGGGTGATGTGCCCCCTGAGCAACTGGATTGCGGATGCTATCGATGGTATTTACAAAATTGTGTCAAACTTTTTAGAAGTTCGGACCTTAGTATCGCGCGATACCGGAGTGTATCAGTTATGGGATTTGGTGCGAAACCTTGCCAACATTTGTTTTATCATCATATTTTTGGTAATCATTTACTCGCATTTGACAAGCATGGGCTACTCAAATCACAACATCAAGGATATGCTACCGCGGCTAATCATTGGTGCAATTTTGGTAAATCTGTCTTTTCATATCTCGGCACTTGCGGTTGACACCTCTAATCTATTCGGTTATTCAATTCAGCACATTATCGCAAATGTGCGGGAGAATCTACCGACAGGCGCTGATATGAGCAGTGAGTTCAACTGGGTGAACATAACGACCTTCATTTTAAGCGGCGGAAGCGTTGTTGGCGGCCTGGCTGCCCTTGGTGGAGCTACCGGTTTCGCGCCTGGTGCAATGGCTTTGCTACTGTTATCAGGCCTACTAACCGCAGGATTTGCAGTTCTAACAGCGTTTATTATACTGTCGGCTCGACAAGCGCTAATCGTGATCTTCACTATCATATCGCCATTGGCGTTTGTAGCATTTGTTTTACCAAGCACCAAATCTTGGTATAGCAAGTGGCAAAAGGCGTTTGTGTCTCTACTGATATTTTTTCCGATATTTTCACTACTATTCGGCGGCTCGCAACTGGCCGGTGCAGCAATTATGAATTCGTCTCACAGCGCTCAAGACACTATGAAGTTGCCCCTCGTGCTAATTGGCCTCGCAGTGCAGTTTATTCCACTTATAATCACGCCGATTATTTTGCGGCTAAGCACTGGTATTCTAGGTCAGATTGCCAATATAACCAACAACAAAAACAAAGGTTTTCTCGATCGAACACGCAATAGCTTGAAAGACCGCGCCGATGCATCAAGGCTAAAAGCACTGCAAAAAAACGATAATATTGCTGGTCGAAACAATATGCGTGGTTGGCTATCGCCGCGAGCAATCGCTCGGCGCTCTGACATGAAGCGACGCGAACGTGAGGCCGATAAAAAAATGTACGAAGAAGGACTCGCAAATCGGTTTGAACACCAGCGCAATCGCCGGTTGCAGCAGCCTCCTCAGAGTAGGGCCGATCAAGCTCGCCAAATTGCACGTCATCGAGCACACGAAGAGCATCTTTTAGCTACTGAGTACAAAACGTTGATTGATGAGCATGATAAAGAAGCGTGGAATGCCCGGTCTCAAACCGACGCTCAAGTTCGAGTTTTACGCATGCAAAGCACTCAGCAAACTGATGCAGCCAAACGTGCCGAAACTGAATGGAATGCAATTATTGAAGAGTTGCGTGCTGAAGGTCAGCTCGCACCATCAGCAGTCGGGCAAAGCGCTCGAGAAACTCAAATCGCTGAATCATTACGAACACTCGCCCTCGATAATGAACTGCGTACTCAAAGACTCAACTCAGCAAAAATGCGACAAGAAGAAAAAATTACTGAAATGTATAAATCGGAAACTAATGACCCTAATGGACACCCAAATCGAACGTACGCCGGAGGTATCGCCGGCGAACGCGGCGCCAACCGTGTATATGCCAGGGCACGCTCAAAGACTGTTTCTGATATGGTTGAGGCTGTCAAGAATAACCGCTCTGTTCTTACCGAATACACATTGCAGCAGTTGATGACACTGCACCAAAACGGTGTATCGGCTGACGGTGTAGGAAATGCCAGCGAAGAAATGCGCCTAGCTGCCATGCAAGAGATTTTACTTAAAAAGGGTAATCACTTCTCAGTCCAAAAAACCCGCGACATTGTAGCGATGGATGGTATGATCTACGATGACACAGCCAACCAATACTACGATGTCGCCCGTAATGCGGATGGCACCGTTATCTTGGGAGCAAATGGTAGGGCAGCAAGGGGACGCTTGCTCGACGCCGATGAAGTAGAATTGCGACGCGACCGTCAGCAAATGTTTGTTGATACCTACAACCAATCGAAACACGCGATTAAAAACGTTTCTGGTACCGATCGAGGCGACTTTGAAACTGGTATTGCTATTCTCACCAGCCAAGATGCAATTATACGTGATATCCGCGACGATAAGTTTAAGGCAGCTCGACTGGTTGAGTCGGATGTTGATGAGTTGGCACGTATGGTGGAGATTTTCCGCGATCCGGCTATTCGTGGCCGTATTTCGCCTCAGTTGCGTCAGAAAGTGGTGGAGCGTATTCAGGAAGCTCAAACCGATCCTCAATTGAAAGGTCAGATTGAAGGCCGCCAGCGCGACCTTATGAACATGGTTGCTTCATATCTCGATGATACCGACACCCGCAGCGATCGTGAAAAAGAAACCATCTACTTTGAAGACCCAAGTACTGGCGCTCGGGTATCGCCGGGCACACCTGGAGCTCGACCAGTTGACATTCATAAACGCGCACCGGTATCGTTTAATCTCGGCACACCAGGCGATCCGTTACCGCCCTTTTAGACTCCATACTTCACACTAGATGTTACTTATGGTTAAATAAACCATATGAAACGCGCCAAAGCTGCATTGCTGCTTGTGCTGATACTTTGCAGTACAGCTGTTAGTACTGTCTACTTTTCGCCCTCGGCAAGCGGACTCACCGATGCTGATGCATCGGTCGAAGAGAAATTATTTGCCTATACCTATATGCGCGGCATGCAGAGTTGTTTTAAGCATAGCAAGTTGGGCGGTGGAGCTTTTGATGGGTATATTACCCCCGAATTAGCAAATAACGGAAAATGGTTTACGACTGATAATCCAATTGAGAAGGACAGCTACCCACTCGCCACTGGCGAAAAAAAGAGTTGCGCCGACGTCGATTTTGTAAAAACATACCTCCGTATTTTTGGCTATACTTCTGGTGTCGATGCGCTTGGTGATGGTGGCTTGCGTATGAACAGAGATGGTAATGGAAACTTTGATGAGAATGGAGAAAATGTTGCTGCACGCGTGCCGGCGACAGTTGCCGCTAAATGGGGCAAAACTCCTTACCTCGACCGAGCATTGTCATACGTATTGCAAAAAAAAGTGCTCGAAAGCGACAAGGGGTGCCAAGCAACTGTAACAACCGACAGAACACTTGCAAATGGTCCCAAGGGTGCCATTACAAAGACAGTCAGTGACAGTGGAGAAATCGTTGAGACGTTTTACTTATGGGGGCCAGATAATGATGACGGCACCGAACACACCTTAGCAAATACGGGTACCTACGACGAATGGAAGCAAACGTGCCAGCAAATGGCCGATGATATGTCAGGTAATGCCCCCTACTATGTTAGTACCTTTCCGGTTCAAAGCTGCGATGTCAAATACGCCGGCAATGATGCCCAAATAAGCGCCTGCGAAGACGGCGAGCAACACCCGGATGATGTTGATTACTGCAAAACAACCTACCATAACGCAGCGGCTGAGCCGGGCACGGAGCAAGCTTGTCTATATGGCCAAAAACATGCAAGTTTTGATCCTGGCGGAACAACCGAAGATCCTGACAAAGTAATAAGCTGCCAAATTGAGGCCATTGGTTGGATTGTTTGTCCAGTTGTACGATTTTTGGCTAAAACCACCGACGCGATGTATGGCATGATCCGTTCGATGCTGCTAGTACAGCCAGCCATTATCGATCAATCAAACTCAAACTCTGCCTACACGCCATGGACAAGAGTACGCGACCTGGCTAACGTTGCCTTTATCGTTGTATTTATAATTATCGTTTACTCGCACCTTACCAGTGCTGGTATTAGCAACTACAACATCAAAAAGATGCTGCCAAAGCTAATTGTTGGCGCGCTGTTGGTGAATCTATCATTTTGGATATCGGGTTTGCTCGTAGAGCTTTCAAACCTCGTCGGTACAAATATCTTTAAGCTTATTGGCGGGGCGGCCGATACGATGTACCCCGCGACAATTACTGAAGAGGTTGATGCCTATGCCGGTCTTGGAGGCTGGGATAAGTTGGCATTAATTGCGATTGGCGTTGGTGGAGCGGCTATTGCGGCGTCAGGAATAGTCACCGTTGCTATTTTCTTACCACTGGTCGTATCGGCAGGCTTGGCGATTTTGACTGTGCTAATTGTGCTGACTGTTCGACAGGCATTAATTGTGATGATGGTGATCATATCTCCGCTTGCCTTTGTTGCTTACTTGCTACCAAATACCGAAGGTTTGTTCAAAAAGTGGTGGGGGCTTTTCAAGTCGCTGCTGCTGCTATTTCCGATTATTTCGTTTATCTTTGCTTCCTCAGCCCTAGCCAGCGTAATATTAACCAACGTATCAAACACATCGGAGGGCGAAGCACCAGGCGACTTAGCAAGTTTTGCCATGAGCGTAATGGCAGCTGCCGTATCGATAATTCCGCTGTTTATCACGCCGATTTTGATGAAAGTTACCACTGGTGCGCTCGGGCAAATCACCGGAATGGTCAACAACAAAAATCGCGGCCTAATTGACCGATCAAAAAACTACGCCCGCGACAAACAAAAAGATGCCTGGATGAATTCGATGGCCACCGGACCAAGACGATTCGGCGCAGGGGGCAAGTGGAATCCGCTCAATCACATTACCGGTACCGGCAGGCGGCTCTATCACGGTAGACTTAGTCGTCAACAATCTACTAAAAACGCTGAGACAAACCTAGAGTCGCAATGGGCAGGCTCAGCCCGGGGACAGCAGCTATTAGGTCAGCAGCAAAATGCCCAAACACAGCTTAAAACAGCCCAGAATCAGGCATATATCAACCGGCTAAACAGCGGTGATCCTGAAGTTGAAGAAATTGAATTAAAGGCTAAAGTTGCCGAACTAGATTTAAGTGAAGCGGAAGAACAAAGTAAGCTAAGGGTACATGCAACTCCTGTGTTTGAACAAGCGGCAATACGCGATAAAATAGCGGCCGACGAGTTGAAGGCCGTAGAGGCAAGAACAGACGCTTTGCATGATGAATTAAAAACAACAAGTGGCGCAGCAGTTGCCACTGCACACGGTTTAGACGCGGCCATAGCAGATCGCGCAAAAAGCGCTGCTGAAGCGACATACAAATATGGTCAACGAGCCGGCATGGCAGGAATGAAGCTCAAGACAGATATGTCTGATATGATTGGTGACGACATCGATAATCCAACTCAGGCTGCAATAGATGCGGCCGGGGTCATGGGTAATGCGGGCGTAAGCCTTGTTCAAGCACAAGCTCGTCAAACAAAACTAGCAGCTGCTAACGAAGCTATTGCTGCAGAGAAAACAACCATGAGGGAGCTTAATCATGAACAACTTATGGGAATTGTACAAGACGAGACCGCATCGGACGTACGACGTACAGCAGCTGCGGGTATGATCGCTTCAAAAAGCTACCGAGATGGCCACCTCGAGCTACTTGAATACTTGAGTCAAACTGCTCACGTAACCGGAAGAGACGATAGTGGCAAGGTAACATCTCTCAAATCCGCAGTTACTGATATGCAGCAGCAATTTATGGCCGACGCCTCTGGTATGCCTGGCGTTCTTGGTGATACTGAAAAAACTGCTCTCGGTGAAGGTAAGCTCGCTATAGATATCGAAAAATTAAATAATGATGCAGGACGAACTGGAGACCAACGACTAACAATAAAAGAACATCTGCTAAGAGAAAGGCTCGCAGCAGGTAAAGTGTCCGAGGATTCATTTGCCACGCTCGATCCAGATGACGTTAAGGTATTAGACAGCCTTTACGAGAAGGGCGCTCTTGATGGTAAGGCTAGGGAGAACGTAGAAAAAGTAATCAGACGCTTACGCCAAAACCGTCAAGCCTACCAGCCTACCAAAGAAGCACAGAGGGCTATTCACGAGAAGATTCTTCCACCCACCTGAACCTGACGAACCTGAACCAACCTCAACTCCGTAGGGGTATGGTAATCTAGAAGTATGGCTAGCTACAAAGTTGCCCAAGACGTTGAAGCCGACGATAAGCTGCTCGGTCCGTTTACGTTTCGACAGATGATCTATCTTGGCATTGTCGCTATGGCGGGTGGGGTTGCCTACGGCCTCTGGCAGTTACTCCCGCCGCTCGTAGTTATTCCTATTCCGATAATCATATTTTTTAGCGCCCTAGCGCTCCCACTGCGCAAAGATCAGCCAATGGAAACCTATCTGGCGGCAATTATTTCGTATTACTTGAAACCGCGAAAGCGAATGTGGGTACCTGATGGAATTGAGTCGCTGGTACAGATCACTGCACCGCACATAAAAGAAGAGTCTCGCATAAAAGACCTCGGCGACACCGAGACTGAGCGGCGGCTTGCGTACCTAGCAACATTGGTAGACACCGGCGGCTGGGCAATTCGTAACGTTTACGACACTTCGAATACCGCTACACCGATGAATGATGATATCTATAACGAAGCTCAGCAAGTTGAAGATCCGCTCGATAGTGGCAGCACTGTTGGACAATCGTTCAACCGAATGATTGACCAATCAGACACAAACAGGCGCGAACAAGTAATTCAACGAATGCATCAGCCTGTAAATCCAGTTATCGAGCAGCCGCCAGCAACACCACTGCAAATGGCTGCAGCTCCCCAAGCGATTTACCCAGAACCAGTAGCTAGCTCACCAACGATGCAAACTCAGCAAATAATTGATCCATATGCCACGTACACACAAGCCAGTCAAACATACACCGCTCCCCCCGTACAAGACGATTCGGCCGTTACACCATCAGCTCAAGCCACCACCAACAACACTGACACTAGCGTTTCCGACCTGTCACCTGATATAATGGAACTTGCAAATAATAGAGATTTATCGATTGAAACGATGCAGCACGAAGCTCACCGTATTCATCAAAAAAAGCAGCAGCTCGATGAGGGTGAAGTGCTTATTTCACTACGATAGATCATAATCTCAAGGGGAGTGGGGATGCCGCCAGACAATCAACAATACGCTGCGCCGCAAAGCCAGCCCCCAGCGGGCGCGGTGCCACCATACCCACCTGCGCCGGACACGCCGGTACCAGATCCCTCTCAGTTTACCGATCAGTCTGCTCAAGCGGCACCGCAGATGATGACTGCTGATCAACCTGCGCCAATGCAGCCACTACCACAGCAATCTGCGCCCGAGCAACCTCAACCAAGTGCTGACAAAAAAGGCAGTGAGACCAAACAGCAAAGCCCTAACACCACCCAACATAGTTTGCTATTTTCTGAGCTGCGCGAGGGCATGGTAATCATGGGAGATGGTACGTTTCGAGCTATTGTCGCCTGCGAATCCATCAATTTTGATCTTATGAGTAGCCGAGAGCGCGAAGGTGTCGAATATAGCTATCAGAACTTTCTCAATTCTTTATCATTTGACGTGCAGATCTACATAAGCTCTCGCCAAGTTGATATCTCGCCGTACCTAGAGAAACTATCTGATTTACGCCGATCACAAGATAACATGCTGCTCGGTGTTATGATGGACGATTATCTTGCGTTTATCGATGACTTGGCTCAAGGATCGAATATTATGGATAAGCGCTTTTATATCATCGTTCCGTTTAGCGCCGCCCTCGACGCTTCTAAAATTGTCGATAAGGGCAAGGGGTTTTTCAGCCGATTCTTCGTACAGAATGCCAAACAAGTAACGAAAATTGATCAGCCAACCTACGAAAAGGCTAAAGAAGAACTGCAAAACCGCGTTCAAACCGTTATCAGCGGACTGTATCAGGTAGGGGTGCGCTGTGCACAGCTGAATACTAAGGAGCTCGGCGAGCTATACTACGGTGTCTACAATCCCGATACTGCTATGAATCAGCCACTCGGTGACTTCGAAAGCACCACTTCTATGTACGTTAAACGGGCACAGCCAGTCGAACAAATTCCTGGACAGGGTCAGATGGGGGTAGGATAAATGGCAAAAAAACGCGACGCAATTGAAATCGCCGCTGAGCAAAAGGCTCGTGAGCAAGCAGAGGTAGAAGAGGCATTCGTCCGCGGTATCACCACTCTGCGCGACCTTATTGCACCAAGCAGTCTCGAAATTCACTCCAGCTACTTTCGTCTCGGTACCAAGTACGGGAGAACCTTGTATGTGTATGGCTATCCCCGTGAGCTCTACACTGGCTGGCTAAGTGGTTTAATCAATGTCGACGAAGTGCTCGATATCAGCATGTACGTGTATCCGGTTGAATCACAGGTGGTGATGCGCAACCTGCGCAAAAAAGTAACTCAGCTTGAGGCATCAATGTCACTATTAGCCGAAAAGGGGAGAACTCGTGACCCTGGGCTCGAAGCTGCCTTGCAAGACGCCGAAGAATTGCGCGATCAGCTGCAGGTAGGTGCGCAACGATTTTTCCGGTTTGGCCTCTACGTTACCCTCTACGCTGATAGCTTAGAGGATCTCGCATTTGTTCAACGAAAAATTGAAACTATGTTTGGCCAACAGATGGTATTTACAAAAGTAGCCAGTTCGCAACAAGAGCAAGGCATGAACAGTACCTTCCCACAAATGACCGACCAGCTGCAGATTCGTCGCAACATGAACACTGGCGCAATTTCGACCAGTTTTCCATTTACTAGCGCCGACCTAAGTGATGGTAAGGGAATTTTGTACGGCATAAATATGCACAATAACGGTCTGGTAATTTTCGATCGCTTCACGCTTGAAAACGCCAATATGGTGGTGTTTGCTAAGTCTGGTGCAGGTAAATCATTCACCGTCAAGCTTGAGGCCTTGCGCAGTATGATGATGGGTGCTGATATCTTGATTATTGATCCAGAAAACGAGTACCAAAAGTTAGCTGATGCGGTAGGTGGGAGCTACATTCGATTGAGTCTTAATAGCGATGTGCGTATCAACCCGTTTGATTTACCGCGAGTTATTGACAGCGACGAGGCTGATGACGCCCTGCGAGCCAACCTTGTCACACTACACGGTCTATTTAGGCTGATGCTTGGCGGTTATCAGATGACTGCAGGCGGCCAAGTAATGCCAGCTCTGACTGCCGCCGAGGAAGCCGACCTCGACCAAGCCCTCATCGACACTTACGCCCGAGTTGGTATCACTAGCGACCCGCTGACACACAACTCACCACCGCCGACAATTGCTGAGCTCTACGATACGCTGCTACACATGGGTGGTACCGGGCCAGGGCTCGCACAGCGCCTGCGTAAATTTACCACTGGTACATTTGCTGGTATTTTCAGCCAGCAATCGAATATAGATATCAACAACAACATGGTGGTATTTAATATTCGCGACCTCGAAGACGACCTGCGACCGATCGCAATGTACATTGTGCTGAGTCATATTTGGAATATCACACGAACTATCCAAAAAAAGCGCATGCTGGTGGTTGACGAAGCCTGGCAACTCATGAAATACGACGATTCAGCCAACTTTTTGTTTAGCCTTGCCAAACGAGCTCGAAAATATTATCTTGGACTTACCACTATAACGCAGGACGTTGAAGATTTTATGGGAAGCAAAATGGGACGTGCTATTGTAGCCAACTCAAGCATGCAGTTACTGCTCAAACAATCAGCCAGTGCAGTTGATGTGCTCAGCGATGTCTTTAAGCTCACCGAAGAAGAACAAAAGCGTCTGGCCAACTTCCCAGTGGGCCAGGGGCTGTTCTTTGCTGGACAAAATCACGTGCATATTCAAATTGTTGCCAGCCCGACCGAACAGCAGCTAATTAGTACGAACCCTCAGCAGACAACAGGTAAGCAGGTTTAACCGTGGCCGAAAAGCTTGACAACAATAGAATTGACACGAAATATCGTGAGGGTGCTGGCTCGTACGGCTATCAAAACCCTGACTCGCTCGCCTCGCGTATGGCTGCAAAAGAAAAAGCCATTAGCGGTCACATGATGCAACCACGCAAATCTAATACCCAACAGCCAGGTGAATCAATCTCAGACAATATCGATCAAGCTCGAAACGGCGAAAAAAACCTACTCGATAGTTCTATTATCAACAACACCACACCGACATCAAACGTCGGCTGGAAACCATCTAAATCTGGTATTAAAGGGCTCTTTCGACGAAAAAAAGGGGGTGCAGCTGGCGTTTTATTAACGCTAATTCTCGGCGGAGCATTTGGATTAACTGCCTTGTTTACACCTTCTACGCTGTTATTTCACTTCCGCGAAGTCATGCTCGAAAAGTTCAACGATCAGCTAACCGCTATGGACATTCGCACCACCCATATTCTACATTCCAAGCTGAAGAATAAAGTCACCAAGGGTGTTTGTACGCCCGTCACGACAATCTGTAAATACCAAAGTATGTCACCGAGGCAGGTAGAAAAACTTGAGACAAAGTCCAAAGGTCGAATTAAAGTAGTTGGTGACAGATCATCAATCACTGGACGCATAAAAGTAGAGTATCTCGAAATTGAAGGCGAGAAGATATCGGCTGACAATATTTTTAAGGCCTCACGCACTCCTCATATTAAGGACGCGCTCGTCGCCGGCTATAATCCACGATACGCGATTTGGGCTGATGAAAAACTGAAGGTTCTCGCGGGCAAAATCGGCCTAAACAAAGGGCGAAACATTGAAGCAGACAGCAAAGAAAAAATGCAGGAGCAAATACACAAAAATTCCACCGGCGAGGCGGCTCTTGAAAAAGCAACCGGTATTTCTTGCACCGGCGAAGGCGACAAGAGAAAATGTACCAAAGACGGTGCACCAATTGATCCCGATGAAGCCGACAAGGAACTTGCCAAAGCTCGAAAAGGCCTCGGTATTATCGATAAAGAAATCGAGCAGCGAAAAAAACTATCGAGTATATCAAAAAATATCGCGAAACAATCAGTGAAATCTGCTGTAACGTCACTTGCGCTAGGCCTCGGCAGCATTGATACTGCTTGCGGCGGCTATTTAATGATTCGTGCGATTGGATTTGCCGCTAAATACCTTGCTCAGTTGCAGCTCGCTCGCTCGTACTTTACTGTAATGAATTCAATCGACACGGCAAGAGATGGTGATGGCCTACCTGAAGTGATGAGTCTTTATGGCGATAAGATAACCGCCGAAAATGCGATCGGTCAAACCGCCACCGATTCATCTGGTTACCGCTATGCCGCCTACGGAGACGTTACGCCCACCCCGTCACTTGAAAGCCTAGCGACCATCAACACTGCTACAGGTGACGTTAGTGTATCGGACGAACAGCAACAACAAGTTGATCTTGTCAATGAAACCACTCGCTACATCAATGGCCAGATGGTCGATGACAATATTATGACCCGCCTTATCGGGGTTATTACTGCAATTGCTGGCGACACTAACACCGATGATGCCTGCCATTTTGTCAAAAGCGGCTGGGGCAAAGGTATTTTGGCTCTAGGCATGATCGCTGGTGCGATTGCTGCCTTCTTTTCGGGCGGGCTCTCTCTCGGTGCCGGTGCCATTGCTCAATTAGGGCTCAGTATCGCGATTGGCGTTGCTATGGCCATGCTCGCCCCCAAGTTATATGATATGGCAGCTGGCACGGTTATAACTGGCGCCGAAGAAGCTAACGCGTTTGGAAATTCAACCACCTCTGGTGCAGGTGCTTTTAATGCACTGGGCTCACAAAACCGAGGACTTGGTGCACTTCCGGTTGAAGAAGCGCCGGTGTACGCTAAAACAACGAGATCAATCCAAAATCAGTATATTGCAATGGATAATTCCCACCGTAGCCCGATTGACGTGAGTTCAAAGTATACTGCGCTCGGCTCAGTCCTGTTTGCTGGTACGCCGTACCTAACTAAACTGCGCTCACCCTCCTCGGCGCTTAGCTCAATTTTCGCAATCAGCGGACAGTCTATTAAGGGCTTCGTTGCACCCACCAAGGCTGCGGGAACGGAAGAATTTTCTCAGTGCGATGATATCGACTACAAAAAATACAATTTGGCTACCGATATGTTTTGTAATGTACGCTATGGCGAAACAGGTAACGCCCTTAGTGCCGATGGAGAAGCCATTGCAAAAGAATTAATTGACACCAACCAAGTTGATGCCACTACCGGCGCAGCTATACCCGATTCTGACTATGCCCACTACCTTGAATCATGCGTCAATCGAAGTGATCCAATTGGCGGTTTTAGCGAAGAAACCGAAGGCAAACCAAACGCCGAGGGTGAAGACTGCATTGTTAAAAGTAGTAGGAAAGCGAGCAATAGTTCTGGCTTACCATGGGAGTCATCTGTCACGGCCGCTGCTGATCTTTCCAAGTTCTCGAAGTTTAGAATTTATACAATTGACCAGTCAATCATTAAAAACATGGAAGAAGATTATCCGGAGTTTAGCGGCACTACTGACACTGGCGGTTCTAACGGAGGCACCACCGAACCGGTAGTGACGATGCCACCCGAAGCGGTAGTTGATGGCGCTGGTTGGAGCTTGCCGGCCGGTAAAGATTACTCGCACTACAGCTGTGCCGAAGGCCTCGAAGAAATTGATAATTTTACAAATACAGGCAATGGTACAACATTTAAATTCTGTAAATTTGACACAGGAAAGGTTACTTCCATAATGTCAGCTATTGCCGTGAAGATTAAAGCTGATGCCAAGGCCGATAATGTAGACCTGTCTCTTACTGGCCCTCGTACTGGAGTACGCAGCTATGAAGATCAGGCCGATCTACGCCGTGAGAATGGCTGCCCAGACGTCTACACCTCACCGCCTAGTAGTTGTGCCACGCCAACCGCTAGACCAGGCACTTCAAATCACGAATTTGGTACCGCGTTTGACTGGAACACAGGTTCTCGCTATGACACATCGTCACCTCAGTATAAATGGCTCGCAGCAAACGGCGCTAAATATTATTTGTTTGTGCTAAAAAACCCAGATGGTAGTATAAATGAAGCGTGGCACTGGTCGACGAATGGAGGGTAAATAGATGCAAAATAATTCAACACGCTTAAGTCGCACTGGGTGGATGACATTGTTTGCGTTGCTTTGGGTTATTATTGTGGCTTTTATCGCCTGGAATATGTGGCCAAACCAGCCTTCGGGTAAGCAGAGTGCAGCAACATCGGCCGAAAGTTCTCATGATATTTCCGAGCTAAGTAAGTTTATTGATAGTGGCTATAGTGATGCAATCAAATCCGAACTTGTTAAGGCTACTGATTCGCCGTGGGACATGTTTGTTATTCGCGATAATACATATAATAAATCCGGCGATAATGTCGAGTTTTTCGCTGCCGATACACAGACTGCGTTCGTATACAAAATTACCGCTTCAAAACACGCCGATCAATACAATGCGCTTGTACTTTGTGCCCCTCATGACAAACAAATAAATGATAGAACGTGTATTCAGAACGCAGCCGAAGGGACTGAAGGTGATTAGGTTTTCTAGTAAGAAAATTGGCTGTATTTTTAGTATTCTTCTAATTTTGTTTGCAGGATACTTCTACCCTGCATATAGCAGCTACGCTATTTCAATCGATGAACCTCTACTTACCGAGGAGGACTATCGATCCTCGAATGATATTTTCTTTTATGACAGTGGAGCTGGCTGTGTGGGGATTGCTGATAATACGGACATCGAACTAGCGGGCGAATCAAATTTACATAAAGTATACAATTATATGATCGCAGCCGGCCTAAAAGACTTTCAGGCTGCAGGTGTGGTTGGTAATATCGCAATTGAGTCGGGTGGCGATCCGACCATTAAGCAGGGTGGTGGACACATGGACGATCCAACTCCACTTGGAACAGGGATTGGTGTCGGGAGAGCCTGGGGATTAATCCAGTGGGATGCTGGCGGACGCGCAATTGAGTACGCTAAAAGAGCTGGAATAACAACTCCTATAAACGAATTGAAAACCCAACTCGACCTCGTGCAGTGGCACATGAAAACTGAAACCCCTACGTCGGCCAAAAACTTCTGGGATGAATACGTGAAAACCTCAACAATTGAAGAAGCTACGATGCTGTATATGATAAAGATGGAGGGTCCAGGTATCCCCCATTTTGCAGCACGTCTACTTGCAGCCAACTTAGCGCTCAACTACCCAATCACCGAAGGGGCTGGCGGCGGCTCAACCGATTGCACTAGTGACGCCGGTGATGGTGCAGTAGCGGGCAATGCTGTAAAAACCGCGGTTAATTACGCCTGGCCAAAATATCGTAAACCGCCTACCTTTGAACTAAAGCCAGAGTATGCCAAGGCTGTCAAAGATGCTCAAACAAAGGGTCTCTATGTTGGTGGTGGTATTCATCCGGGTATCGACTGTGGTGGATTTGTCACACGAGTCATGCAAGATAGCGGGGTTGATCCAAATTACAACAAGGATCCCGCTGGAAATACTGTTAATCAAGAAAAATACACCAGTACGTCAGGTAAGTACACCTTAATATCATCACCAACTACTGCGACACTCAAACCTGGCGACATTGCCATCAACAACAGCCACACCTATATGTATGTTGGCGAAGTTGAGGGGTTTGAAACTGTAATCGCATCTGCATCATACAGCACAACCGGCGCTTCATGGCGACCACCAATGGCGGGACACGAGGCACCCGCTGATCCATCTTATCGCTGGTATCGTTTTAATGGAGGCACTAAGTAATCTATGAAAAATAATCGTTTTTATATATTTATTGGGATATTGGTAATACTTGCCCTAGCAATTTGGAGTGGCATTGTGTTTATCTCACGTCAGGGCAAAATAAAAGTCACCATACAGGCTGCACCAAAAGACTCGCTAATCATGATTGACGGTAAAAAAAGTAAGGTGGGTGATGTGTATGTTGAACCTGGCGAACATATGTTTGTTGCTTCAAAAAATGGATTCTTAGAGGACCGCAAAAAAACTACCATATCTGAAGGAAATAACTATGTCGGACTACTGCCAACGGCCGAATCAAAAGAAGCAGTTGAATGGTCAAACAAAAATAGTCAGGCGCGCGAAGCGATTGGTAGTATCATCGCAAATCAGCGCGGCGAAATGTTACGCAACAAGGCTAGTATCATCAATAAACTACCTTATATGGAAATAGCGGGACCATTCCGGATTGATTATGGAATATCGAGTGCCTCAAATACCGCCCACCCTTACCTAATTATCCACTATACAACAGCAGAGAGTCGACAAAAAGCTCTTGGTTGGATCCGTAAACAAGGACACGAGCCAACTGATCTTGATATCCGTTTTACCGACTTTAGCAACCCATTAACAAGCGAGGCAAAACAATGAGCCGGCGAATGATTTTTCTTGTGATGTTTCTATTAGTTATATTTGGCGTCGGAGCTATGGTTTGGCAGTATTTTTCCAGCACAAAAGCTGTGTCTGTTTGGTTCAAAAACTGTTCTTCCGCCACTGTTATTTCTACTATAAAAAATTCGTCGACTGTTTCTCGAAAAACTATCCAGAAAAGTGGCGACTCGGTGCGAATAAGCAATAATGTATCCGCCTCAGTTGAGTGTAGTCCTGTGGATGGGTATGCTGTCACGGTTGCCCAAATCACCACAAACCGCGTGTCTTTAGACCCTGATTTTAATAATGAAAGAAATAAGGCAATCCTAAAAGAAGTTCAGCCAAAAATTGAAGAGTTAGTAATGAAAGCTTATCCAAAAAGCGCAGAGTATAATTTTATAAGCTCTGCCATTATGCAAAATGGTGAGTGGTGTGTGGTTGTGCTTAAACCAAAACAAGAGGATGAGCGTAATGGTAATAATCTACGTATTATTGCGCATAAAAAAGATGGTGACTGGAGTCTTGTGACTAAACCGGAGATCCTTTTCAATACCTATGCGTACCCACTTATTTCTCGTGAAGTTTTACTTCGAGCAAATAGTGTTTAGCTTTTAAGTGGCATTATGATGTGGAGATAATTTTTATCACTTCCTGGTTTAAGTATGATAGGTGCTAATTTTCCACTATACTCTAGTGTCACACTAGTTGAAGAGATGGTTGATAATACCTCTAGCAGGTAGCGTGAATTTAATGATACCTGGCCACTCCCAATAATATCACCTTCCAGGATTGATTCATTTTCACCCTCTTCAGAAGCGGTTGTTTTAATTAAGAGTTGTTTTTTATCACTGTCAGCCTGCAGGGTGATACTACCACCACTATCACGAGCAAATAATCCCGCAAGTTTTGCAGTACGCACCAAGGGTTCACAGTTTATGCGTACCGATGTTTCACTTAGTTTAGGTATAAGTTGACGATAGTCAGGATAATTACCGTCAATTAACCGACTAGTAAGTTCTGTTTCACCAACTCGAATACGCACCTGGGTTTCATCAAAAAGTAATGAAACTTCACTTATGTCATCTCTGATAATACGAACTGCCTCGCCAAGTGACGGTGAGGGGATAATAGCTGCAAGCTCACTTTTGGTGTCAATAATTTGTCTTTGTGCTAGGCGATAACCATCGCTACTTGCAGCAAATAGTTTTCCTTTGTGTGAATGCCAAAACACACCCGTTAATACTGGCCTGGTTTGGTCTTTGCCCGCTGCAAATATTGTTTGGCTTATAGTTTGTTTGAATTCATCGCTACTAATTTTATATTGAATCGCACTTTTTTCGTCTATAATTGGAAGTTCGGGAAATTCATCTGGGCTTACACCGTTAAGTGTTAATGAGAAAGCACCTCCCGTAACGTGAAGTTTCGTGCCATCAAGTTCAAGTTCGATCACACCCTTTGGAAGATTAGATATTGCATCGTTTATTAATCTTGCTGGAATAGCTATCTCTCCTTGGGTATCGATTTTGGCACCAATTAAGGTAGTTGTAGCGAGTTCAAGGTTTGTGGCTGCTACTATTAATTGGTTTTTCGTTGTGCGAAGAATAATGTTATTTAATATAGGTAAACCAGACTTTAGAGAGGCAACTCGACCACATGAACCGAGTGCATGGCTTAGTTTTTCTTGAGTTACGGCTAGTTTCATAAAACTCCTTTATTATAAAAATAATTTAAAATAAGTTGATGGTGGTAGATAATAGATGTTGTTGATAATGTGGATAAAGCTAGTAAAAACAGATACTTCACCTAAGTTTTGTTTATTGGAAAAGTGGGGGGAAAACCAAGCAAAACAACTGAATAAACTAACAGAAATACACATAGACCAGGTTTGATTAGTTTTTGAGTTAACACTATTTACACACTCCTTATTTCTATGAACACACAAAAGCCATCCGCAAAGCACACTTTTTCCACAACCACTAAACATAAAGTTGCTCCCGTATAGTAGACACCTGCTCGCGCACAAGATAGTCGAGTTTAATTGCTTTAGAGATTTTTTCAACTGAATGAATGGCAGTTGTGTGATCTTTACGTCCAAGTTCGTGTGAAATCCTTGGAAAACTCATATGAAGTTCACTGCGGAGTAAGTACATAGCTATTTGTCTAGGTTGAACAATATGTTTGTCACGTTTTGCACTACATAAATCAACCACAGAAAGTTGAAAATACTGAGCCGTGCGGTCAATGACATTTTTTGGAGTCAAATGCTGCGGACGAGTGTGGCGGATGTCTCCTAATAAACCTTCAGCAGTAGTAACATCTGGTTTCATACCGCGCATTTCAGTGTAAGCAAGTAGGTGGTTGAGGGCGCCCTCTAATTCTCTGATGTTTGTACGGATATTTTCAGCGATATACTCAACTGTTTCGCGATCAAGCTCAACTCCACTTTGGGCTGCCTTAGCCTGCAAGATCGCACATCTAGTTTCAAAATCTGGCATCTGAATATCAATCGCCATACCCCACTCTAGCCGACTCCGTAGTCTTTCGGTGAGTGTAGGAATATTACGAGGTGGTTTATCGCTGCAAATTATAATTTGTTTATTAACCTGATGAAGGGCGTTAAAAGTGTGAAAAAATTCTTCTTGAGTCTTTTCCTTACCTGCAATAAACTGCATGTCGTCAACAATTAACACATCAACCCCGCGATACTTATCGGAGAATCCGGCTTTTTTAAATCTGATAGAGTCAAGAAATTCTTTCACAAAAGTTTCTGAACTTACATAGAGAACCTTTAGTTTTGGATTTTTCTTCAACACCTCGTTACCCACCGCTTGTACTAAATGTGTTTTACCTAAACCGACACCGCCATAGATAAAAAGCGGATTATATTTAGAACCAAGATGGTCTGTCACTGCGCGACAAGCGGTGTATGCTAGATCGTTTGATGACCCAACAATAAACGAGTCAAACGTATACCTTGGGTTTAGTGTTGTTGATATCTTCGAATTTGTGTGCACCAGATGTATTTCGTCTATTGGTTGAATGGAGGGAGAGGGCAAAATCTCTCGGCTAATCCCAGCACGACGTGAGGTGGCGTTTGAGGCAACCTTATAAATAATCCGATTCGGTGTAACACCATTTTTTTCTAACACATCCTTTATTTGCTTATTAAAACGGGATTCAAACTGCTGCTTGGCGAATATATTAGGCACTGAGATTGTAACACTGTCGCTAGAATTATCAACTAGCTGAGTTGGCTTAAACCAGGTGGTGAAATTTGCGTGAGAAACTGAGAGCTCAATCTCATCGAGAATAGATTGCCATAAAATATCACCCATAGACCACTCCCTCGCTTTATTTTGACTACTCTCAGTATAAAAAATTACCAAGTTTTCCACAACTTCGATATTTACAACAACTTGACAAAACATCATAGTTAATTTTTCCACAATTCTTATATAACAGAGAAGAAATAGTGGAAAACTATCACAGAATAGTGGAAAGCGACAACTAGAAGACGATAGTTCATCATGCTTGGCAAGCGCAAGTTAAATATAAGTGATCAGATAAAATAGTAGTACGTATCAAACCGTAGAGGCTGATTCTTAACGTTATACGAAGAGGTGAGAGTTGATGCCTATCTGATAGTAGGGTATAATTACTATTGATATGCCAAAACGAACTAATCAACCACACACCCGCCATCGAGCTCGCACACACGGATTTCGCGCTCGTATTGCAACGAAAGCCGGTAGGGCTCTTTTAAAACGACGTCGAGCCAAGGGTCGTGCAAAAGTTGCAATTTAAACATCTAACTCCGTGAGATGTGCAACAGATACCGGTTTAGCCGATATTTTGTGGCATACTAGTATATATGCTCTCTAAATTGCAGCGTTTTCATGGTCACGGCAGTCTTCGATATGTATTTTCAAAGGGCGTGAGTCACCGTTCGAATCGGTTTCAGGTTCGTATTACGAGTAATCGTTTTCGTAAGCATTCTCGCATCTCAGTGATTGTAAGTAAAAAAATCCTGAAGAGCGCAGTGGGACGTAATCGAATTCGACGACGAGTGTACGAGATTGTTCGCCATGAGCAGGTTGGTTTTACTGCCCCTCATGATATTGCCATTATTGTTCTATCGGCTGAAGTTCGTAGCGACGATGCACTTTCTATCTATCGAGAATTACGCGAACTATTCACAAAGTCCGGTCTCTATAAAAATCCTTCCTCATCTGATATACTGTAGGAAAAGGAGTCTTTAAGCAATGAATATTTACGATCTTGTCATCGTACAGCCGATCTTTAATCTGCTTACTGCTATATATAGCTTTGTCCCGGGCAATGATTTCGGTGTTGCGCTGATTTTATTTACGATTTTGATTCGGCTGCTTATGTATCCGTTGGTAAAACGTCAGTTGCATCAAACAAAAATGATGCGCAAGCTTCAGCCGCAACTACAAAAAATAAAAAAAGCTGCCAAGGGCAATCGTCAGCTTGAGGCAATGCAGATGATGGAGTTATATAAGCGTTACGGTGTTAGTCCATTTCGTTCAATTGGGCTGCTTATTATACAGCTGCCAATTTTTATTGGTCTATATCATGTGATACAAATTTTCACCAGTCACCGAGATCAGATCGCTCATTTTAGCTATGATTTTATTGAGTCGCTTGGTCCTGTGAAGTCGCTGATTGAAGACCCCGCTAGCTTTAGCCCGAAATTATTTGGTATCGTCGATCTGTCAAAAGCGGCTATAAGTAATAATGGTATTGATCTTGCCTTGTTGTTCATTGTTATTTTATCGGCTGTCACTCAGTATATTATGAGCCGGCAAACGCTCCCTCAGACAGAAGTGAAAAAGGGCTTTCGGGCAATTATGAAAGAAGCCGCTGCAGGTGGTCAGACCGATCAGTCTGAAATCAACGCTGTTGTTATGCAAAAAATGATAAAAGTCATGCCATTACTGCTTGCTTTTATTATGCTTAGCCTACCTGGTGCGCTGGCACTTTACTACATGGTGTCAAACCTAGTCGCGGTTGCTCAACAATCATACCTATTAAGACAGGACGAGGAAGAGCTTGAGGAAATTGCCGAAACAGAAATCGTTTCCCAGTCTGTAAATAAGAACACTAAGTCTCATACAAAAAAAGCTGTCGTCAAAGAAGCAAAAATCACTCGAATTGTTGCTAAGGACTCAAAGAAAAGGAGGAAGTGACAATGGACGAACAACAATCAATTGACTATGCGGTAAAGTATCTTGAGGATTTGCTGTCCTTTTTTGGGGTAAACGTAGCGGTATCGTCGCATCTTGATGACGATGTGTTAGAGCTCGATATTCCAGCAACAGAAGAGAGTAGTATTCTGATTGGTCGTAACGCCGAAACATTGCGCGCCTTTCAATACATGGTATCAGCTGGTCTTCGTAACAATAACGGTACAATTGTGCGTGTTAACATTGACATCGCCGATTATAAGAAGCAACGAGCCGAAAAAATTGCCGAAAAGGCTCGGGGCTGGATAGAGGAAGTTCGTGCCAGTGGTAATTCGCACGTGGCGCATTTAAATGCAGCTGATAGACGAGTAGTGCATCAGCTTGCCACTGAATACGACGATATCGAGACTTTCTCTGAAGGTGAGGGCCGCGATCGAAGTATTGTAATTGCTCAAAAAAGCTCTTAGCTAATCTTGGATTGAGAGAATTTTGTTATAAAGAGCAAGTGTTTGTTTGGCTGTTTTGTCCCATGAATATTTTTTGACTTGTTTATCGCCAAGACGGATTGCTTTCTCTCGAATAACATCATCAGAGAGCACTTTATCGATAACCTGCACTGCGTCAGTAATGTTGTGCGGATCAAAGTAGAGTGGTGCCGAACCTAGAATTTCCGGTAGGCACGAAGCATTACTGCTAACAATTGGCGCACCGTATGCCATAGCTTCTAGTGGTGGAAGCCCGAACCCCTCCATAAGTGACGGAAAAACGTAGGCTTGTGTCTTGGTGTATAGCCAGTTGCGTTGCTCATCCGGAATGAAGTCAGTGAAATGAATATTTTTGTAGCCTTGCTTTTCTGCCCAGCGTTTATTACGAGCGGTATCTTCGCCAATCCGACCGACTAGTATAAGGCCGAGAGAAGGGTACTTTTCGAGCAACTTTTGGTGAGCGTTCATCAAAAACCGAACGTTTTTGTAATCAGGTTGCTGGCCAACATACATGATAAATGATTCGTAGGGAGCATCGTATGGCTTAAGTGAACCGCGTTTGCCATCGATCCCAGCTTCGTAAACGGTGGTTATCTTATGATTCTTGATACCGGTGTAGGCTTGATACTCTTGGCGAGTGTGGTTGCTAATTGCGATAATGTGTTCGTTGGTTTTTGCGATGTGTTTAAATAGCCATTTTCCAACCAGTTGTTTAAGATGGAAAATCAACCAATTTTTATCACTATTGTAGGTTTTTAGAAGTGTTAGATCATGCACTGTCGTTATTTTTTTGCCTTTGTATAAAACAGGCTGTTGCGGCATACAGAAATGTACAAGATCGGGCGCCAGCTTATCTAAAAAATGCTTGAATCCGATCTGCTCACTAAAGGAATAGTTGTCAAAGTCAGCTACTTTCAGACGAAAATTACTTTTGGTAGGCAGCCAATAGCGAATGTCTTTTTGGCGAACCAGAATAGTGTAGGTATTTTTCGTGTCGATTTTTTGGAGATGCTCCAAAAGCCTGACAACATACGACCCAGTACTTGAGTTAATAATTCGTGCGTCGATAGCGATGTGCATACTTATTTACTATACCAAAAGAGGCATCGAGATTGGCGGTCATTGTGTGGTTGTAAGTAATCCTATAATCATAGCTGACAAACTAAACAACTTAGAGTACAGTTAAGGGGTGAGAAAAGTAATTGGTATTAACGCGGAGAATGGTCTTGAGGTGCATAGTGTTCCGGGGCATGCATCTTTTCTCTCAACTACCGATCCAACCGCCCTACCTTTCAATGCATTTGCAGCAGAAAATGATGGACACTGGTATCTACAGCCGTTTCAGAAAAGGGAAACACCATTTTATGCAGAGCACTTGCGTGCTGCAGTTAGGAAGGCTCTGGAAAGACAAGTGGCGAGTACCGCACAGCAGCTTGTGGTACTAAGTGGTGGTTTTACTCGCCCCAAGTCAGTCTCCGGTGGGACTACTCAATGGTCAGAAGCAGGTTCATACCTAGCTGCTTTTGGAACTGATCCGAGTGAGCCTATTATAGACACTTATGATGAGGTATCTTTTACAGCATCTAACGGAGAAGCTAATGTGCGTTTAGCTATGGTGGAGCTACCTAACGGCTTACTATTACCAGGCGGCGATTATACTGCTAGGGGTAGTAGGGTTGTGATAGCGCTTGATGAATACGCTCGCAGCTCAGGTGAGAACGTAATCGGCACCGTAGCTACTGCGCGCGCACTCGGCGGTGGCAGGCTTCCAGATGATATTTCGTTCTATGGGTGGGGGTTTAAAAGGCCCCCTTTCTTGACGACTGTAAATAAACTGAATATTAGAGAAAGAACTACATACGTTGGTGTGAACAACCCGACAAATCCATATAAGGAGGGAGTAACTGACAAAATAGAACCAGGAGCAGTATCTGAAGGATCAAGAAAAACGCATCTAGGTGAGTCGGTGATAAAATTAGCGGCGCGAGACCCTCTAAGGCGCGGCAATCCGTTTTATAGCTTTGTTGACCGAGCAGGTTAAATAGTTAGCTTAAGTCGTTGCTCTTCAGTTTGAAAAAGACCCACTTCTTGATCAACTCGTTTAAGCACGCTTTCTATGATTTTTTCAGACACGTTCTCGCCGTAGATATTACCAATTTTCGACATAGCTTGATTGTTCATAGCGCCCTTAATAATTTCGACAACGAAATCACTATCAATTGGGGGCGCCTGAATGTTGCTACCAGCCAAGATTGATTCACCGCGGTCTGTGCCAAAGCGTAACGTAACGCATGGAACACCTAAAATATTCATCTCTTCTTGCATGCTGCCAGAGTCGGTGGCAACGGCGGCGCAACGTCGCATGGCTGCAATTACGTCACGATAATATGGCCAGACATCTGAGTAGATAAAGGTTTGTGGGTATTCTTTAACAAGCGTTTCAATGCGGCCGCGTAAACCAAACGTGTCTATCGCCTCTTCAGTTCCGAATAGTGAAATAAGTAGTACGTGACCTCCGTCTCGTACTAATTTTTCCATCGCATCAATCAAAACGGTAAACCGCGTCTTATCTTGAGTGTTTTCGCGCCGGTGAATACAAAAACGGACAAATTTACCATTTTCGAGCTGTGGATAGGTGGTAAAAATGGTTGATTTGTCTGAATCGGCAATGGCTAGCTTTGTGGCATCGGCGACCGTATTGCCGACTACCTCAATAGTTGATGCATCAAAACCTTCTGCAAGCATAAACTGCCTATCAAGTTCTACTGGTGCGGCGTGATAACCAGAGGCTGGTTCGGAAACACGTGTATTGTACTGCTCGGGAAAAGGTTCCATGCTACCAAGCTCAAAATTGTCGCGAACATGTTGCGCCTGATAGTACTCCTGCCAGTCGAATTGACCGTTTTTAAAATCGTTATAAAACTTTTCATAAATATCGCGTTTTGGCGTAAGTGTTCGAATTCCGGCTTCAACGTGCACGCAGGCAACGCGGTGCATGTACGAACCTAGACCGATTGCCATGGATGTGCTTGTATCACCGTGAATGTAGGGGATAGGTGTTTTGCCATTCTTTAGTAAGTAATCAAGTACCTCGCCGAATCGTTCAATCATCTGTGCAATTTTACTGTGAAGCGATCCGTCAATCGACAAATGGATATCTACCTCTAGCCCAAACTCTTCTTCCATACCGCCGCTGTAACGAAAGTCATGGTGTTGACCGGTATGACAAAGCAAAACAAACTCCCCGCGCTGACGCAGTTCATTGTAGAGGGGTGCTTGTTTAATAATATCTGGCTTCGTGGCGATGGTTACAATGTGAACGATTTTTTTCTCAGAACTAGCAATTTTTTTAAGACTTGTTTCGTTAAAATATTTTGGTGACATACATTCTCCTATAGGTAGTCATTTAGTCCGCGCTGTTTTATTGCTTCAAGAACCGCTTTGACATCCTGGGTGTGTGCTTTATCGAGTACGAGCAGAGCGTCTTTTGTGTCAACAATAACCACGTTGTCGAGCCCTACTGTTGCAACAAGCTTTTTACTATCTTCGACTCGCACCATGCAGTTTGTGCTATCAATATTAATGTATTGCTGACCGTTACCGACTGTTTTATCTGGATTACCGCCAACTTCAGCCAGTAAATCGTGAAGTGTGTCCCAGTTACCAATGTCACTCCAGTCGAAACTAGCAGCGACAAGTGCAAGAGGAAACCGCGATGCATTAATGATATCAATTTCTTGCGATTTAATTGGCACCGTCTCAAAATCAGCCTGTTTTCCTGAACTCAGATAGGCTTTGACACCTTTCATGATTGCGGGGTCAGCTTCTTCGTACGCCTCGATCAATGTTTGAGCCTTAAAGCAAGAGTACGCTGTATTCCAGTAGTACTCACCAGAATCAAGGTAAGCTTTGGCAACTTTCAATCCTGGTTTCTCAACAAATTTTTCTACCGAATAGATCAACGGATTGTCGTTAATTTTTTGCTCGATTTTGATATAGCCAAGACCAGTATCAGGCTTGGTCGGTTTAACTCCAACTATTGCAATTGATTTTTGGTGTTTTTCGATAAAACTAAACGCTGTTCTCATTGACTCGTGAAAGAGATCGTTGCCTTTTACAGCGTGGTCCGATGCCAAGCTGAAAATAATAGCTTCCGCGTCACGTCGATATATCGTCTCTGAAAACAAAGCAAACGCTGCTGTAGTACCGCGGGCAACTGGTTCGACAATGACGTTATCGTAAGGAACCTGAGGTAGAATCTCTCGAATCTTATCAGCATAGTTTGTGGTTGTCGAGATAAATAGATTTTCATACGGAACAACATCAGCTAATCGCTCAGCTGTTTCTTCTATTAGCGTTTTGTCACTGACTAGCTTTTGAATTTGTTTCGGCAGTTCTTTTCGACTGATTGGCCAGAGCCGCGTGCCAGATCCACCAGCAACAATAATGGCATAGTGATGACTATTAGTCCGACTCATTGTAGTTAGTAACCTCCTTTGTGTGTAGTATACCCACCCATTAGGTATATTATACCGTACATCACGGTAATTACAGACGTAATCTAAACCCAAATATTGAAGACGTTACTCTTTTCGAAACACAACTTGTGAGTAGCATATATAGTTCCATGTGAGAGAGATAAGTGTCGCAAAAATCTTACTAATAAATAGACCTAGTCGACCATCACCGGTTAGTTCAGTTGCGAACCCGAGTGTGATTTGTATAACAAGTGTTTGTAATACCCATAACCCAAACAAGGTAACGGCGACAAACAGTAGTATCCGACGAACTATTTTTCCGCCTGAGTTCTTAAAGGTGTAGTTCTGGTTTGCGAAAAAGCTGAAGACAAATGCAACCGAAGTCGAAATAATGTTTGAAAGTGCTACTGGTAAACCTAACGACTGAAGAATAAAAAGAAGACCAAAATCAAGACCCGTATTTATGGCTCCGACAAACGTGAATCTGCCTAATTGTGATCTATTTTTCGCGTCCATGAGCTTTCGCCTGATGATATTCTTCGACAAAGTAAAGTGGTCGATGCTTGGTTTCATTGAAAATACGAGCTATGTATTCTCCTATAATTCCCAGACTGAGCAATTGAATGCCGCCTAGAAATAAGATTACAGCCATGAGCGATGAATATCCGTCACCAGTAGAAACACCGAACAGCGGCCGAATGAGTAGGTAAACGATAAATATAAACGCAATCAGTGAAATCATCACACCCGCGAGCGAAGCAATGCGTAGCGGTGTTGTTGTAAAGCTGGTAATTCCATCAATCGCTAGGTTGACTAGTTTACGATAGTTCCACTTGGTTGAACCAGCAGCGCGCGGATCACGATCGTAGAGAATCTCTTTTTTCTTAAATCCAATCCAACTGTACATTCCTTTGGTATAACGTTCTGATTCGCGAAACTCGCGCAAAGCATCGATAAATCGGCGACTGACTAATCGAAAATCGCCTGTATCTACCTGGATGGGAATACTTGTAGATGATTGAAGCAGTCGATAATAGACGCGACTGGTAAGTTTTTTCAACCAGGTTTCGCCGCTTCGACTGCGGCGTTTAGCATACACGTCGTCGTATCCCTGTTCCCATAGATCAATCATACTTGGAATCAGTTCTGGCGGGTCTTGCAAATCAGCATCGATAATCACCATGGCGTCACCGTGCACGTGATCGAAGCCAGCTAACATAGAAACCTCTTTACCAAAGTTTCGCGAAAGATTGAGGTAGCTTACTCTCGGATCGAGCTTTGCCTGTTTTTTGATAATTGATAGTGTATTATCATGACTGCCATCATTAACAAACAAAAATTCAAACTCAAAGTTATCGGTATCGCGGGCAAGCTTACCGAGTCGCTCAAAGAGCATTGTCAACACGGGCTCTTCATTATAAACGGGAATAAGAATTGAAATAAGTTTTTTCATATAGTTACTATTATAGCGTGATCGAGTCAATTAGTTCAGTGATGCTGCTAGCAGTTGTGATACCGTGCTCTGCGAGATAGCTTGTCTTAGCAGTAGCCGACTCAAGCTGATTGGTACCGAGGATTGCACCAGCGTGTCCCATCTGAACGCCAACTGGAGCATTGTGGCCTGCAATATAGGCATATACAGGCTTGGTTACGTTGTTTTTGATATAATCGGCAGCTAAAACTTCATCGATGCCGCCAATTTCCCCAATCATAATAATTTGTTCGACATTGCTATCGGCCTCAAACAGCTGAAGACAATCAATAAAACTTGATCCGCGGATCATGTCACCTCCAATGCCGATGACATATCTTTGACCAATGTCACGACGCGTTAGGAGATCCATCGCTTCGTAAGTCAGTGTGCCACTTCGACTAACGATCGCTGTCCTACCAGGTTTAGATAAATGGGCTGGAATAATACCAAGACTATGAACACCAGGCAGGAGTACGCCGGGACAATTTGGGCCGATCATGATTGACGAACTATTTTCTAGTCGTTGTTTAATTTGCAGCATATCATGTACTGGAATATGTTCAGTTATGGTGATAATCAGCGGTACCTTCATGTCGATCGCTTCAAAAATAGCCGGCTTGGTGAATGGGGCGGGCACAAAAACAACCGACACGTCAACGGGGTGATCGTGTTTGATGTCGGCGATGGATTTGTAGACTGGAATATCGTCGAGCTTGGTGCCTGGTTTTGTCGGTGAAGTACCGGCTACGATATTGGTTCCATAGCGTAGCATGTTTCGCGTATGAAAACTACCGTGTTTGCCAGTGATTCCCTGTACGATGATGTTTTTTGCACTGAATAATTCTGGGGTCACGGTGCAAGCTCCTTTAAACACTCGTTGAGGCTTTGGTACAGATGCAGCTGGCTTTGGGATAGTAGTTTAGCTGCCTCTTCACTACGATTGCCACTCAAACGAATTAGTAAGCGGGGCAGACTAGAAAACTGTTTTTGGCTGTCGATGATGGCTTTGGCTACTGTGTCGCACTGAACAATTCCACCAAAAATGTTAATAATTATTGTGTCAACGTTTTTAAATTTCAGGATTTTCTTAAAGCTTTCAACGATTTGTTCGGTGGTGGCTGAACCGCCAATATCAAGAAAATTAGATGGTGTTAGGCCGGCGGCAACTACAGCGTCTACAGTTGCCATGGCGAGGCCGGCGCCGTTAGCTATAGTTGCAACGCTGCCGAACTCATTGAGTAAAATAAAATTGGCATCGTGAGGTTTGTCCTCGAAACTCCAGTCGGGATGGCGAAACAATGCTGCATCATCTAGAACTATTTTGCAGTCACCAGCAATGAACTGACCGTCATGCGTCAGAAAAAGCGGATTAATCTCGAGAAGCGTCGCATCGGATTTGACAAATGTTTCATAGAGCTGTTGGATGATATCACCGAGTAGGAAGGCTTTTTCTGGAATGTTGAAAACATCAGCCAGCTCGTCGATAGCTGCGTCATCAATCCCGCCATTTTTTATGGTATATTTCCTAAACTCCGCCGAATCATGTGACTCGACCTCGACGCCGCCCTCCTGGTGAGCGATCAGCTCGATTGCAGCCACTTCGCGATTGATGATAAACGACAGATACAATTCATTGACAACGTCAACTGCTTCCTCTACGAGGATGGTGTTTGGTTTGTAGCCTTTTATCTCTTGTGCAAAAATCGCCTCTCGGGCTGCCTGATACTCGTTGGAATCATGAACTATCTTTATTCCGCCTGCTTTGCCGCGTCCGCCGGCTGGCACCTGTGATTTGACGACAACAGGAAAAGCCGATGGCTTTTCCTTTGACTCTTCTCTCAAAACTAACACCTCCGTTGGCACAGGCACAGCGAATGCTCGTAGTAACCGCTTTGACTCGTACTCAAGTAACCTCATAGATGCTAGTATATACTACCACCTGCCTCTACGAAGATGATATAATGTGAGCTGAATGTGGAGTAAATACAAAGCAAAATATCGGTATTCGCTTATCCTCTTGCGTGAGTTGGTGATAACCGATTTTAAATTACGCTACCAAGGATCAGTTTTAGGCTATTTGTGGTCATTACTTCGCCCACTTTTTTTATTTTTGATTCTATATTTAGTATTTGTTTACTTCCTAAGAATCGGTGGAGATGTACCGCACTGGCCGGTTGCGATGTTGCTTGGAATTGTGATGTGGAACTTCTTCTCGGAAGTAACAAATATCGGCGTGACTTCCATAGTTAACCGCAGTGATTTGATACGCAAGATAAACTTTCCAAAATATGTAATCGTACTCGCTAGTAGTGTTTCAGCTCTTATCAATCTAGCAATTAACCTTGTTGTAATTGCCGTATTTATGTTGGTAAGCCAAGTCGATTTGTCGTGGACGATACTGCTCGCGCCGCTATATATTCTAGAGATGTTTGTGTTTGCACTAGGCTTGGCGTTTTTGCTGGGCGCATTATTTGTGAAGTTGCGTGACATCAACTACATTTGGGAAATTATCATGCAGGGCCTCTTTTATGCATCGATTGTCATCTATCCGGCCACAATGGTTATTGCGATGAGTTCCAAAGTTGCTGCTGTACTGATGCTTAATCCCATTGCCCAAGTTATCCAGGACCTGCGATATTCGATGGTGAGTCACGACATGCCGACGCTGTACAGTGTATCTCAAAGCCCACTTCTTGCGGCCGTGCCGATAGTAATCGTACTGATCACGTTCGTTGTCGGTGCATGGTACTTCAAAAAGCGCTCGCCGAACTTCGCGGAGGAGGTGTGATATGGCCGACAAGCAACCCGATACACAGACAGTCATTCGCGTAAAAGACGTGCACAAAGATTTTCATCTGCCGCACGAAAAGAGCAACTCGCTCAAGAGCATGATAGTCAACGTCTTTAAGAAAAAAGACAAAGAAGTTGAAACACAACATGCGCTTCGCGGTGTATCATTTGAAATTAAAAAAGGCGAATTTTTTGGCATCGTCGGTCGCAACGGTAGCGGGAAGAGCACGTTACTCAAGATAATCGCGGAAATTTATCGCCCCACAAAAGGCTCTGTCAAAGTAAAAGGCAAACTCGTTCCGTTTATCGAGCTTGGAGTCGGATTCAACCCTGAGCTTACAGGGAGAGAGAATGTTTTTCTCAACGGTGCACTACTAGGGTTTAGTCGCAAAGAGGTTGAATCTAAGTATAAACAGATAGTTGAATTCGCTGAACTTGAAGAGTTCATGGATCAAAAGCTTAAGAATTATTCGAGTGGTATGCAGGTTCGGCTAGCGTTTGCAGTAGCTATACAGGCGGAGGGGGATATATTAGTACTGGATGAGGTTTTGGCCGTAGGGGACGAAGCCTTCCAGAGAAAATGCTACGACTATTTCTCTGACTTAAGGCGTGATGGAAAAACTGTCGTCCTAGTAACGCACAGCATGGACACTGTTCAGAGGTTTTGTACCCGAGCTATCCTAATCGATAAATCCCATAAGATGGTATCGGGTAGTCCTATGGAGGTGGCTCAAATATATAGGGAGCTAAATGACCAAGAAGGCGTAACGGTTACACAAACAAAAGGTAGGCCAAATACTGGAACTAAATATCTTGAAGCCGATGTAGATGTTACTGAAAATGATGAAGAAGTGGCCTTTAATGTAGAACTATTACCCAAGCAAGACTTGGAAGATCCTATAATTGCTATCGAGGTTTTTAAGGAAGACGGTGAGCAAGTTATTAGATGGGTTACGGATGAGAAGGTTAAAGAGGAAGTGAAACTTACAGCGAGAAAGAAATTTAATCTTGAACTTAGACTTCAGAATATCTTTCCAGTTGGTAAGTTTTCAGTACGTCTTTTAGTTAGGCGACGCGATCGGTCTGCCGACTATGGTATATTTAACGGTATTGCTGAATTTGAAATAAAAAATAAAACTAGACACGAGCACGGAATACTTTGGAGGCCGAACGAGAAATTCTCGATCAAAACTTATAATGAATAATAAAAAGAAACTAGAAAGAATTCTTAATAACGGATACGGGGTAAGAAGCGGGGTATATAGTGCTATTTGTCCTGGGATAGTTATGAAAATGGACGAATATGGCGAGTATCAGCCAATATTCACAGGTAACGAAACAGAAGAAGATTACAAGAAGATTCTTGGCGTCGATATGATGAGCGACGAAAGCCCTAATGAGAATGAGCTAAGCAAGGCACTATATGGCGGGCAGAAAAATAACCACTACGACTCCGTGGTTGGACATTATATTTCGTTGTATGCAGGCTACGTCAAAGAAGATGATTATCGAAAAATCGGCAGCTCAGGGGGGTTCACCACTTGGATACTTACAGAGCTGCTAAGAAATAACAAAGTAGATTACGCTATTCATGCAAGGGCAATAAATCCCTCTAAAAACAAAGGAAAATTATTTGAGTACGGTATATCAAAAAATGTGAAGAAAATTAAAGACGGGGCAAAAACTCGGTACTATCCAATGGAACTTTCCCAGGTGCTTTCCACTATAAAACGCAAACCAGGGCGATATGCTATAGTAGCGATTCCTGAATTTATTACTGAACTTCGTCTACTGTCAAAAACTGACCCGGTGATAAACGAACGGATGGTATACTTTATCGGGCTAGTGTGTGGACATCAAAAAACTGCTAAATATGCCGAAGCGCTTGCGTGGGAACAGGGTATTAAGCCAGGAGACCTAGAGAGTATCGAATTTCGTGTTAAGCAAGAGAACCAGCCTGCTATTAACTACCTGCACCGGTTTAAAGGAAAAATTAACAACAAATCAGTTACACTTATCAAATCCCATGATGAATTGTTTGCCGAAAGTTGGGCCTCGGGTTTTTTTAAATCGAAATTCTCAGACTTCACTGACAATACATTCAATGAATTAGCTGATGTGGTGCTGGGGGATGCTTGGCTCCCCGGTTATGACGAGGATGGTAAAGGTAATAATATAATAATTGTTCGTCACGCAGACATAGAAAGACTAATTAAAAAGGCTAAATCTGAGGGTAGAATTATGATTGATGCTCTCGATGTGGATACGATAAAAGCCTCGCAGTCGGGCCTTATCCATCACACGCGCGACGAACTTCCGTATCGCCTCAAGGGGCAATTAAAGAGAGGTAAGTGGGTGCCTAAAAAGCGAGAAAATCCATCAGATAAACTACCATTATTGCGCAAAAAAGTACAAGACGTACGATATAAAATGGCAACAAAAAGCCATACTAGCTATAGAGAAGCGGTCAAGCGCGACGATTGGCAATATTTTGTAAATAGTATGATGCCGCATATGAGTAAATACAAAAAACTCTACCAAGAGATATCGGGTACAAAGGATAAAACACTAGTAGTTATTAGAAAAAAAGTAAGGATTCGAACTCGAGTAAGGTCTGCTCAAGATCGTATTTGGCGAAAGGTCCGTATCCGCACCCGCATTAAAAATACAAAAGAAAGAACCAAAGCACTTTTCGAAGACAGGCGCATTAATAAATATAAAGACGGAGCTATTGTCACGCTTACGGGCTACTTTAATTATGGAAATATTATCCAGCGCTATGCACTACAGGAATTCTTACGTCAAAATGGATATAGATTTATATCCTATGCACGTGAGCCCCTTGATGTATCTGCACCAGAATTTAGTCGATTTAGAAACACGGCGAGTTTTGTGCAAAAGTATATCATCCGTAAGCCTTTTGACCCCCATGACACTTTTCCTGCCTATATCGTAGGCTCCGATCAAGTCTGGCGAAACTGGGATTATAGTAATCCAAGGCAAGATCTTGGGTATTACTTTTTTAACTTTACGGTCGACACTAATTGTAATCGCATATCTTATGCGGCGAGTTTTGGACAGGATAATGCAGCTGATTCGGGTATTGATTCCAAATTAAGTAGATACCTCAAACCTCTCATTCATAAATTCGACGCAATATCTGTAAGAGAGGATTCGGCAATTGATATAGTGAAAAAAGCCTGGGGGCTAAAGGCGAATTTGGTAGCTGACCCTACTGTATTACTAACTGCTAACGACTATAGTCGTTTAATAAATAACTATAAGGGGAGCTTGTCAGAGACTGGTGCGCTTTTTTGCTACATTATTACCGAAACAGACGAGAAGGCTAAAATCGTAAACTCCATAAGTAACGGGCTATATAAAGGGAAAAAGATAGATAAATTTTATCCTAAGGCTATGGATGTTTTAGAACCTGTCGAGCAGTGGCTTAAAGGCTATAGAGACGCTGATATGGTGATAACAGACTCTTTTCATGGAACGGTATTCTCTATCATAAACAATACCCCATTCGTCGTCATTCAAAATGAATATGGAGGATCGGCTAGGATGAGAAGTTTGCTTAAAGTTTTTGGACTTGAGGACAGACTAGTTATAGAAGGACAGAAGGATATAGTTAAGTACACCAATAATTTAAAACCTATCGATTGGCGCAAGGTTAACAGGATGATTAGCGGCCTACGATACCACAGCGGCAACTGGCTTATAGAAGCGATCAAGGGAGATAAGACGTGAATCAATCAAATACTATATTTTATTCCACCGCGAGCTCCGGCTACGCTATTTACTCTGCTGTTTCATTGCTGACCATCCGTGACTACTTGCCTAAAGCTAAACTCTGCATTTTAAGCTCTGGATTGTCTGACTATGACAAAAAAATCTTGAATAAAAACAATATTGAATATCGAGAGCTCGACTTGAAAAATGAATTTACTCGGTCATGGGAATATCCGATCGACTGTTATTATATTTTCGCAGGTCCTGAATTTTTTTGGGAGAAAGGTTATGAATACTCTGTGTATGTAGATGGTGATACACTCTGTCGAGCCAATCCGCTACTTGGCGTTGAGCCGCCCTTGGCGGTTGCGGGAGTACCAAGTGCTGCCGTGGATGGTGAGTATACGTCGGTTTTTGGCGGCGACTGGGAAAAAATCAAGAAGGTTTGGAATCTACCAGCTGACCGAGCGCGTCATCCGCGGATCAATTCGGGCATAGTTTATTTCAATAACTCCAAAATGACGGACATGCACCTGCTAGAAAAAGCGGCGGACCTATTTCAGAAGAGTGTTACAAATGGTATACCGCGCAAAGGAGATGATAGCTTATTTTCACTACTCCAATACGTGTATTTAAGCGAGAAGGATGTGAAGCATCTGTCCCCGAAATATAATTTTGTTCTACAGTTTAATGATTGGAGGTACCCAGTAGATGATTTGCGGTTCTTTCACTTCTCCATGGACAAGCCCTGGAAGAAGCGTCCGTACCAGCACGATGATGCTCAGAGTATGTTCAACCCCTACATCAAGATGTGGCGAGCTAAATTTCGTCAAACTGCGCCTCGCGCGTGGTTAAAAAACGTGGTCGGTCTGAAGTGATCGATCTTACCAAATCTTGATGGTACTCAGCAGTGTCAACAGTGGTCGAAATGTGATAAATTAAGTATATGGGAAAAAATCTACCACATATTCAAGTTGACGCTTTTCCGATGGTGGACAGTCACTATAGTGGGGTGGGGCACTACACTACTGGCATTGTGAGAGGATTTGACGAATTAGCCGGAGAAGGAAAACTGACTTACTCTCTCATAACTCCGCGTAAATGGGGGGGGCGGCTCAAAAAATACAAGCTTGAACACTATAAAAAGATTATCAAAAATCCTGTGCCACAGCGCATTATACGCGGCTTCATGAAGTATCGCTGGCCGATACCGTTTGATTTGATGCTGGGCAAAGGTTACTACTGGTTTCCGTCATTTCTAGCTTGGCCGACTTGGCGAGCGAAGTCTTCGGTCGTCGTGCACGATGTCACCTATCTAGCCGTACCTGAGTGTGTTGACGATGGTAATCGTGACTATCTCGAGCGGACGGTACCGTTTTCGCTCCACAACGCTCATAATGTTATCTGTGTCTCCGAATTTAGCAAATCGGAAATCGCTAAATTTTATAAATACAAAAAAGACAATATCCATGTCGCTCATCCATCAATTGATCGAAGACATTTTTATAAACGAAGTGACACTGAAATCCACCGCGTCAAAGCTAAGTACGATATATTTAGTGACAAATACATCTTCAGTGTAGGAAATCTCGAGCCGCGCAAAAACTATGAGCGGCTTATCGATGCCTATGTCGGGCTACCTGGTGAAATTACCGACAAATATCCACTTGTCATCGTCGGCGCAGGTGGATGGAACAACGATAGTCTAAAGGCCAAGATCCAATCAGCCAAAGAAAACGGCTACAAAATCATCAACCCAAAACAATTTGTACTTGATGATGACATGCCAGCACTCTATAGCGGTGCGCAGTTTTTTGTCTTCACTCCGATATATGAAGGCTTCGGTATGTCACCGCTCGAAGCTATGGCATGCAAGACACCAGTGCTTGCAAGCAACAACTCATCGGTACCTGAAGCGGCCGGTAAGGGTGCTACTTATGTTAATCCATTTGATACCAAAGCCATCCAAAAAGGTATTCTAGATATGGTGAAGCAAACCGAAAAAGACCGTGGTCAATTTGATAAAGCCATGGAAGAACACCTCGAATCACTCAGTTGGCGCAAAAGCGCGGAAATTACAGCGGCTGCACTGACGGGTCTACCTATTGAGTATTTCCAAAAAGGAGATCATAGATGAAAATTGGTATAGACCTGCGTCCGCTCCAAAATGGTCACAAATATCGCGGTATTGGTGAAGTTGCAAAGCAAACCGCCAATCGTATCATCGAGGCTGGCGTAAGCGACGGTCATGAATTTGTGTTTTATGAAAACGACGAAGATGACCCCAAAAAACTCCTCGACATGCCACGTAGTCTGATATATTCTGTCGTCAAGCTTGGCCCAATGCCCGAGAATGATAATCAGGCCAGTAAGTCAGATAAAATTAAGCGCACGCTACGTGAGTTTTATGGCGAACCTATTAAAGACACCGCGCAATGCGACGTGTTTTTGCAGTATGACTATGCGGCTGGCGTACCACGCAATACGCGCACCGTCCTTATTAAACACGACTTGATTCCATATTTGTTTTGGGATAAATATTTCGAATCTGCTTGGGTGCCATTTCGCAACAAAGCCATGCGTACAACCCTGCGTACGCTATTTGCCAATCATAAGTTCATGCACACGCTGCGCCGTTCGCTTCGCAATGCTCATGTCATCATGAGTGTATCGCATAGCACCAAACACGACATTGAGAAATATTTTGATGTGCCAGCCAAAAAATCAAAAGTCTCCACACTTGGTGTCGATCTTAAACCAACTAAAACGAATTCTGTTGATAAGCCTACAAATTGGCCTACTAAGCCGTATCTCATCTTTGTGGGGGCGGGTGATGCGCGTCGTCGTGTCGATGATCTCGTAGCTGCGTACAACAACCTCAAAGCCGACGGTCATGACCTTCAACTCGTATTAGTAGGAGAAAATTACAAATCCGCTGAGCAAATACCTAACACAATTGTACGCAATGAAGTTCTCAAATCATCATATCAAGACGATATCATCCTGATGGGCTATGCCGATGATGAGAGCAAGCAAAAGCTTATCGCTGGAGCGCTGGCGTACGTCTACCCAACGAAGTACGAAGGATTCGGTATTCCTATCCTCGAATCTATGCTGCTTGAGACGCCGGTCATCGTCTACAAAAACTCTTCGACCGAAGAAGTCGGAGGTTCTCATGCCATCTACACTCAAAATTGGAGTGGTATCATGGCGGAGATCAAAAAACTCCTCGTGGAATCAAAGTTGGTGAGAGAAAAACGTGTAAAAGCAGCCAAAAAACATGCCGAACAATTCACGTGGGACAAAACAGCTAAAGTGATGTACGATGAGTTAACTAGAACAGGAGGCTCATCATGAGTAGTCAAAACAAGCCAATATTTGCCATAATCACCCGGACAAAAGACCGCGGAGTTTTGTTTGAACGAGCGATCAAAAGTGTCGCAAATCAAACCTACAAAAACTATGTACATATCATACTCAATGACGGCGGCGACAAAAATGCGGTTGAAAAAGTACTACAAAAATACTCTGACAAAAATCGTATCGTCATTCACAATAAGCAATCTGTCGGGATAGTCCCAGCCCTCAACCAAGCAATCCGTGCCTCTAAGTCGGACTATGTCACAATACTCGATGATGATGATCAGTGGTCACCTGAGCGTCTAGAGGTGTCGAAGAAATACATTGAAGACCATCCTGAATATGATGCTCATGTAGTAAAAATGGACACCGTAATTGAAAGTATAGAAAACGGTAAAATAGTGAAGAAGAAGGCATTCCTACATCCAGAAAGCGGAGAAGGTGAGATTAGCTTATACAAGCAATGCATTCGTAACTACATCAGCAATGGAGTGGTCACATACACTAGGAAAATATACGACACTTTAGGCGGGTACGATGAGTCGCTATCGATAGGTGAGGACTGGGACTTTGGTGTCCGTCTACTTATGCTGCAGGATGTGGGAATGGTAAGCTCAGGCCCATCGCTAGTGTACTACCACCAGAGACCTGAAGAAGATGGAAACCTAGAGAACTCAACTCATGGACTTTTTGAAGTATTGATAAATCAGCTCCGCAATAAGTATTTGAGACTTGATCTTGAAAATGGGCGATATGGTGTAGGAATGATTATGAACCAAGAAGAATATGACCTCCAGAAAATTGTACGACTAGAAGGCCACGTGAATCATGTAGGCGAGGAGATACGGGGAGATATACAATCAGATTTGACTTACAAGCTTCAACAATTTTCGGCACTGGCGCGGATCAAAAAAGTGATCGACCGGCGAAGGGGAAAGCGTTAGTAATCGCGGCTTGGATTGACTCGAGTTCTTGACGATCGAGATTGGATGAGGAGAACAGCGTATTAATATTGCCATTAGCAGACAATGAGCTTTTGATATCTTTTACACTATAGGCTAAATATTTACGATCGACAAAAGCTGATAAATAATCTCTAAATTTATAATCATCGCCGCGCACTTTGTTGCTTAGGAGTAGGCGACAATTGGGGATCAAGAAAGAGTCGGCGACAATCATGCCGTGCAAACTGGATGATAGAATTGATTTGCATTGGGCGATTTCGGTAATCACATCCAGGCAAGAGTGTGTCGGGTTGATGATCTTGGCCTCAGGCAGCAGACGCTTGAGCTCGGCGAGAGCTGATGAATCCATATCGACGTAGTGAGGCACTATGCCGATGTCGTATTGCTTCACGGGCTGTGAGATAAGTCGAGAGGCTAAAAGTCCTGGATCTCCCAGGAATAGATTGCCCGAAAGCTTATCAATTCTACCTATTGTATATGTACCTCTGACACCTAAAAACTTGAAATCGTCAGCCGGCACGTGTAGGTCATCAGCTTCAATAAAACCGGATCCCCAGACGTAAGGCAGGTTGTCGCCCTTTTCGCGCCAGACATCTTGTAGGATTGAGCCGGCACCTATCATGTCGCAATTTTTGGGTTCCGACCAGATGACTTTTTGATGAAATAGTTTTTGTAGTATCAAGAGCGTAATTTCATCGCCGAAATTACCATGACCGCTGCCGTCATATCGCCACCAATACAGTTTAATTGGTTGTTTTGAAAACAGCGCAACGATGTTTCGAAGGATAGATTTCGTCATACTTCACTCAGTAGTGAGGCGGGGATAGCTTTGTCATTGTCAGCTAAACTATCTACTTCGGTGCGATAGTACCATACACCGTTGACCAATATCTTTGAGTTATAAAATCGGGTCATTCCCTGAGGTAGAGTGTCGTCAGCCGGTATGTTTTGTGAGGGGATCATTTTGCGCGTGGCTTGGACAAGTTTAAGTTTGCGCGGATGTACGAAGTTGTCGTATGGAATTTCCTCGAGATCGGTAGACGATACACCGGCGTAAGTGTCGTTAACCGAGTCCTCGCGGGAACGGTAATACGCCGAACCGTTACTTGGGATAAACTTGGAGGTGAAGAATATTTGTGTTTTGGTCGGTAATGTCGATAGTTGCTGTCCGGTGAATGGATTGACCCTGCTTGTATCGCGAGTTGTTTGCATCCAGCGTGGAGTCACGAAATTAAAAAATGCTGAGGTGAGCGCGGTCTCGGGTATCCCTTTGTCGTATGAGTTTTTGGTGTCATGGGCGGTGCGATAATACCATACGCCGTTGACCTGAGTCTGAGAAGTGAACGTCAGTCGAGTGTCGACAGCCAGCTCATTATCAACCGCCGCGCCATTGAAAGGGATGACTTTTCTGGTATTTTGAGACAACCGCAGGTAAGTGTTTGGAATGGAGACGTAAGTAGATGCAGGCAATAAATTTGTCGATGGTATGCCGCTTTCCGTGCCGTTGGCAGAATCATATCTGGTGATGTAGTAGGTCACGCCGCCGATGACGGTTTTTTTGTTGAAAGCATACTGTCGGACACCCTCGATAGGGAAACCGGTTTGGAGTGCATTGGTGCGAAGATTTTGTTTGTAGGTGGGGGTGCGGGTCGTCATGGTTTGCTCGGCAGAGCTCAAGGTTGTGTAGCTGATGAGTAATTCCGTCAAATTACTCATCAGTATGCACTTTCGGATCCCATTGTTGGTGTCGCTGGCAGTTCTGAGACAGGGACCATCTTTGGTGGTGATTTTGGACACAAATTTGAGTTGCCGTCCAGCCACGAGTATATCATCAACTTCTTGACCAGTGATAGGGTCGATCTTGCGAGTGTCGACGCGCATTTGCATCCAGCGCGGCTCAGTCATCGATGTAAATCTGTCGATGGTCGGTCCAAACCAATCATTCCAAACGCGCCAGAAGTTGCGGTTTCCATACGCACTACAATTGTCTCCCGTTCCATACATATTATTTAAAGCAGCCTGGTTTGGCTGGTAAGGGGTATAGGTATAGAGGGCTGCAGTGGCTTTTGATTCAATATAGACATCACCTGCACCACATCCTCTCTGGACAACATTCCACAAGACACTGTTGGTCTGGTATGGTTTTTTGTATGGCCACCAGCTTTGGGTCATATTGTCTAAATAACCGCGTAGCAACTTGGCCGCCTCATCAATTTGAATTGAAAAACCAGCATAGTTAGCATCGCAATTGGCAGAACCCCCTGGTCCACTATCTGGACAGTGAGCACCCATTGCATAGTAATACTGCTTCATAAACGGCCACTCATCAGAGGTAAGAGGCCCCGGTGATTCAGTTGCAACTTTAATAATGAGCGCTTTCGGGCTAATCGAGTACCTGCGCGCTGCATCTGATATTAGTTGAGCTGCACTTTTTGAGCCAGCAGGGATAAAAGGTGAGCCGTTGGCGTTATATTTTCCGTAATTATTAACGGGGAGATAATTACCAGGAGAAGTTTTTGGCACCTCATAGTAGCTAGTAATACACGTGAAGGGAGTAGGATTACCATTGGCTGCGCCGTATTGTGCACGTGTACCACCTCCCAGTTCAGATGTTTTTGTACCAAACTTATCACAGTAAGGCAGGCGTCGCTCAAGGAAAGACTGTATTTCAGCTGTAGACATAGCGTTACCGTCGGTAAACACAGCATCACTGACAATATTTCCGGCTCGCCAGTCTGAGGCGGTTACAGCGTAAGTCTTAATTGGTGCAACAACTGTTCCTGCTAAGCTGAACAGAGATAATGTGGCAAAAATAATAATACGTCTCACCTATGGTATCTCCGCGGTGATTATTTTAACTACTGAACTTCCCCCGTCAGGAGTGACGGTCAGCGTAATCTTCCAATTACCACTGCCAAGTTGAGAATATGGAACTGTAAAACCGGCGCATGTTGAATATTCAGGTTGATAGAGAATGTCAGCAGTATTTTGGTATGTCTTTGTGCTATTTGAGATGGAGACATCGCACGTACCAGCTGCGTATCCAATTAATTTAGTGCTTATAACAACATCGGAACCCGTTTTTTCAGCTGAAAGTGTGATCGTGTCTGGAGAGGTTGGAGGTTCGACAGGCTTAGGGGCAGTTTCTGGTTTTTTCGATTGATTAACGTAAGCTTCCTTTTCAGCGTTATTGACGTTGGTTTCAGTCTTTGTGTTAGTGGACAACTCAGATGAGGTATCGCCAGAAGAAGTATTCGAATGGGTGAAGGGCCACTGATCGGTAGCGTAGAGCCATGAAGCCGTCGCCACCACACAAATCACTAGGAGTAACACGAGTAACAAAGCCTTCTTTTTGCCTCTGCTGTTATTTTTACGAGTCATTTTCATGTTTGTATTACTCCTTTTGCAAAAATGAAGAGTATTTATAACTAAACTATATCACAAAATGCTTAAGAATAAAACTGAGCCCTAAGTTTTAATCTTGTAATAATCGCAGCGGCACGCCTAAATACTGCTTGAGAGTGGCGTCATGTTCAGTTTGTAGATACCACTCACTTCCAATTTTTACTTTTGTAGTGTACTTCACTCGCATATGTGGAGTGATCATGGGATCGGCGGGTTGGAATGTGTTGAGGTTTGTCTTCATGGTCGAAGACGTGGTGCGCATGAAGCGCGGTTCTGTCATGGGGATGAAAGATAGACTTTCCGCACTATAAGCATGCAGAGTGCTAGCTGGTATACTGAGGTTTGCTCCAATCGCAGTATCATGTGTTGTTCGATAGTACTCTTTACCGGCAATCGTGATTTTATCTACGAATCGTATGATTGAGTCCTTGGAAATGGTATCTCCAACGGCACGCTCTTCGCTCGGAATATATTTTTGGATGTCAGTTGACAAGGAATAGAGTGCGGATGATCTGTCGGGGTTTATCGGTTGGTAAGGTATCTCTGTAATCATATCTGCAGGAATACCTCGAGGCAATTCGGCCTGAGTGTCACTTTCTGTACGGAAGTATAACCTATCTGTAGTCACTTTTGAGACGAACTTGACATCCTTACTAGCGAGGTCTTCAATATCTAGCCTTTGAGAAGTAAATGGATCGTAGGCCGAGGCGATAGGCATTATTCTCTTCCAGCGCGGCGCAACAAACTCGCTATATTTGACCTTTGCGGTACGATTATCCTCGTAATACCATGGGTTGTTATTATCCATATCATACGCGGTTCTATAGTACGTTTTGCCACGTACAACTATTTTACTTGTGAATTTACGCTGCATTCCGGTGGGGTATGTGACGTTCGAGGGTTCAAATATGTCACGAATCGGATCGTATTTTCGACTCGGTGTAGTAAGCCGAAGCCATTCGGGATCGATTGGGACAGGTGAAATCTCCTTGATAGATGAGAGAGGGATACCCATCCGTATTCCATTTCGCGCGTCTATTTCAGTCCGGAGGTACCATTCGCCATTCTTTTCGAACTTATCCACGAATCGACGTTGCATGCCTGCGGGAAAAACATCGCTACTTTGAGACAAAGTGTCGGCATTATACTTATATTCATTTTTAGTAAGCTCCATTACTCGAGGTGTTATGAGAGATCGAAAAACAAACAACGGCTTATATTGTCGATAGTAAGCCGCACCGTAGTGTTTGGTTTCTCCAAGTCGATTTATGAGATTGATGCCGGGGCATGAGGTTTGTCCAACCTGAAAATGACCAACGACGACTTCGCCTTTTGGTCCTGAGCCAGCAACATCTAGGTCATATGGAGCTAATTTATATCCAACGATACGATTGAGGGAGTCGAGCGTCTGATAGGTGGGGGATTTGTATCGGTAATCGCCGATCATAGAGATACCGATCGTGCCGCGATTATTGCCGTATGCATGCCCCGCTACGACATCAACGCGATAACGATTGGCGTGATTTTGGTCGTAGTATCTCCCCTGGAAAATATTGCCATGCGAATCAATAAGGTAATTGTAACCAATGTCACCCCATTGCAAAGTATGAGCGTGATACTCCCAAATCGCACGCACGTCAGCGTAGGGATTTGAACTCTCTGTTGTTGCTGTGTGGTGAATGATGGCGCGAGAAACGGGTTCATATTCTGGCGGCCATTCTGACCAGTTAGGCTGGGGATTTCCCCATTCGGCTCTTGATATGATGCGGGGCCCACTAGTACTAGCGGAGACAGTAGGCGAGAGTGCATAAGAGAGTTTATCAATAAGACTTTTTTTGCCGCTTGGTCCCTTTGATGAGTCGATTGTTAGTAGTGATGAGTTAGATATATCAACAGTAGACGAAGGACCGTCACTTTCTCCCTGTAGTTGTACGCGGAACTGAAACTCGTCAATGTGATTCGCTGTTACGATACTAGACGCTTCACCTTGCTGCTCGGTGCCCTCTTTGCCGCCGTCAAGCGGATTGATAGGCGTCCAATCACTCCATGCTTGATCATTGCGCGTACGAACATCAAGTTTGACGCCAGTATTCCCAGACTGATTCCATGTGATGACAGCAGCGTTAGCATTTTTTTTAACCTGGACGGGGTCTGCTGTGTATACGACTAGTTGATTTTGGTCAGCTTGGAGCGGGACGGAAGAGTCAAACGACCGCGAACCCCCATCTATGGTTAGGCTACCATTACGAGCAACATCTTTGATCACGTACGTCTGTATTTCGGCCTTTTCGTTGTTGCGGGTGTGGTCATAATAAAGCCAGCTAGAGATACCTGCAATCATTAGTAAACCTACAACCAACAAGAAGCCGGTTTTGCTAAATAGATTTACGCGAGTATTGCTTGATAACTTCACGCGAGTGCCCCCTCTTCTTATAGTGGTAATGTTCTTGCAACTATACATTACTTTAGATATTGATTGTGAATAATTATAACATTTTAAGCAACATACATAAAATCTTTGCTCTCTGTTATACTCTAATTAAGAAAGCGAATATCTCATGTCAGTAAATAGGCGATCATTTATAGCTGCTATATGGCGCGCGTTGACGAAACAGCGTATGTTTTTGGCGGGGTCGATTATTGAATATATCGTAATGAGTTTTGTGTTTGTTATTCTCACGACCGCGTATACGGATTTTGTGGTTTTTGATATTTCGAACCGTCTTTTCACGGGAGAGCCAGGAGATGGGTCAGGTGGTTTTCTGTGGTATGCCTTTGCACAACCTGGCTTAGACCTCTTTTTGCATCACTCCGATATGGTCAATTATCCAGATGGCGAGGCGATTGGGGGGCCGACATTCATTACTTATTTCGGGCTGTGGATACCAATTAGACTGCTAACATTCTTGTTCGGACCAGTGGCGGGGATGAATTTGTTTATGGTATTTGGTTTTGTGCTTACGGGACTCTCGATGTATTGGCTCGTCAAAAAACTGACGCGCACTATGCCCGTGGCGTTATTTGCTGGCTTTGCTGCTGCCTATTCTCCATACGCTATACAAAAAGCACTTGATCACATCGCCTATATATTATTGTACGTATTTGTATTTATTATAGCGGCATTTATAGGGGTGTGGAATAAGCCGACGATTGTTCGGAGTGCAATACTAGGAATATGTGTGGCTCTGGCTTTTTATACTGACGGGTATTACATTCTCTTGGGCGGCGTACTTGTGGCGTGTCTAATAGTGAGCGGCGTAGTGTACGGAGTTGTAACAAAAATGACTCGAGTCGAAGTATGGGCACGACTACGAGCGCTTATAGTGGCATTTGCTGTGTTTGTCGTCCTGGTCGCTCCGATAGGTATACTCCAGCTGTCACAGGGGTCTGAGGTCAAGTCATCACTTGAAGGTAGGCGGTCAAATATTGCGCAGGAACTTGCGGCCTATAAGGGTCACGTAATGGATTTGTTGTTACCAGCAAGATCAAACCCATTTCTTAAAAACAGCGCAACCTATCGCGAGATGTGGAGAGAAAAGAATTTGCGATCAAATGCAAGTGAGAGCACGAACTATAGTGGTTATGTAGTGTATATACTTTGTGTTACGGGCGTTCTACTGTTAGTGCTAGCTTTAGTACTGCGAAATAAGAAGTCTCGAAAAATATCTATTCAAAATCGAGGAAATTTTTTGCAAAGTAGGCGAGGACGGGTGTTTACACTTATTGGCATAGTTGCTCTTATAACCGTGCCAGTTGTCTTGTCGTTTTTGTTTTCGCCCGAAGGGTCGGCTTTTGGGATTCGAGTTCCTTTACCGGGCGAGTTGTTTATTAAATACAATATATCATATTGGCGCGTCTTAAGCCGTTTCTTCGTCGTGTTTCATGTGGTCGTCGTGCTTTTTGCAAGTATCACGCTTTGGGTGCTTATGGGTGGATTTAAGGGTAGTGAGATAAAAGTACAAAAAAAGCGTAAAACATGGCTTATGTGGGCGGTTTGTCTCGTCCTAACCATTATTGTGGGCCTAGAGTACGCCACAACCTCTAATAGGTCAGGACTTGCATTTAGTGATTTTCATTCAGCTTATCGCTGGTTGGCGCGACAGGATTCGATAGAGACGGTAGTTGAAGTACCAAACGTGGATCCAATGAGCCCCTGGACGGCTAATCACGTTACAATGCAGATAGTACACAAAAAGAAACTCTTGAATCGCAAAGAAGATACGAGCACTCGTGTTGCAAGTGTCTATAGCGAAACGGATAACCGCGAACTTATTAATTGGGCATATGAGAGGGGTGCAGATGCTGTTATAATTCACGACCATGACTGTGAGCCTGTCGATTGGGGCAAGCTTCTGTACGATGGGGATAACGAATCAACGAAAGCCTGCGTATATAGGCTAGATCGTAGTTACGATGCTGATGGGTTTTATTTGCGATATGGTGATGGGTTCTATAACCATAGAGACAACAATAAGGCACGCGCCAGGTCAAGAGTTACCATAGAAAAGAGCATGGCAAATATGGTGATTGTAGACAACGATCTCGAGCCGATTAAGAACGACAAAACAGCCCACCTTCATTTAGCGGTGACAAACGAAAGTAAGGCCTCGGGTCATTGGACTCTGCGACAAAACAGTACAACAATTGGACAAGGTAGCTATACGACTGGACGCGATTTCAATATAGATGCAAGAGTAAGGGTTTCGGGCTCGATATCGCTTAGTTTGACCTCTGATAAGGGTGAGGCTGTACCTGCTGGTACGCTATTCTTCAAAGCAGTAGTTACGGATTAGGGCATGAAAAGGATAGTCGACTCTATACGCCATAGTGAGTTCCTAAAGCACAATATTGTATTTTTTATCGGCACACTCTTTATTGCAGTTTTTAATTATACTTACTATCCGGTGATTAGCCGCTTAGTGAACGTATCGGATTTTGGCGAAATTCAAGCATCAATCTCGCTATTTATGCAATTTGGAATTGTACTGACGGCATTTGGGTATGTGGTGGTGAACATCACAACCAATACCATAGGTGAAAGAGATAAAAATGAAGTGGTGTTACGGCTTGAACAAGCGATGTTGATAGCGTGTCTTGTTTTGCTAGTGGTGTTGTCTCTGTTCGCACCGATATTGCAGAATGCATTAAAACTTCACTCGGTATGGCCAGTTATCCTCGTAGGAGTATTAATATACATCAATGTGCCAGCTACGACACGCACATACGTACTGCAGGCGCATAAACGCCTATCAGAGGTGTCAATTTCGGGAATTATATTTGCGGTAGGTAAGATAGCAATGAGCATTGTGTTCATTGCTATCACCAATGACGTGGTAGCCGCTTTGTCTGGATATATTGTGGCACAGATACTCACTTTGATATATCTAGAGTTGCGGACATATGGAATATATCAGCGATTACGTCATAGTTTTGCGCGAGATAGTTTCCGTACTCTAGGAAGGTCGACGTTGCGCATCATAAAAGCTGAAGTAACGTATGGATTTGTAATTTGCGCAGTTCTATTTGGGCTCGCTCTGTTATACTCGTCCGACACAGTGCTTGCGCGTCCTTTTTTTGATGCACATACACTAGGTATATATAGTGGTATTTCGTCGATTGCTAGAGTTGTCTTCTTTGTGACAGCTTCTATAGCAGGAGTTTTAGTAGTGAGTGTGACTTTCGGTAATACTCCCCTGAAAAATCGGAACATCCTTCTTAAATCGTCGATAATATTGATAGGGCTCGGGGGCACGATTGCCACGATGTTCGCCCTTGCACCGACTTTCTTTACTAGAATACTGCTCGGAGATGCGTATGTTATGGGAGCACTGTACCTACCGGCACTTGCGGGCGTTATGTTGATCTGCTCGCTTAATAATCTATGGGCTATTTATCAAATTAGTTTACGTAGGCACACAGCGGTAACGCCTGTAATTATTGGAGTAGGTGTTATGGCAGTGTCATTAGTACTAAATCATAGCACAGTCTGGGAGCTAATTGGGGCATATGCCCTGGGTAATGGAATAAGCTGTGTGTTATTATTGTCTCAGATAGTGCGCAAAAAGGATAATACATCACATGGCTAAGCAGCTTCTCTCCATCGTGCTTCCAAGTCACAACGAAGAAAAAAATCTCCCACTTGTATATGAAGAGATCCTGAAAAATATTGATTTCAAGCGCTTTGTTTACGAAGTTATTTTTGTAAACGATGGCAGTATTGATGATACGTGGAGTGTGATTCAACGCCTCGTCGCAAAAGACGCAAATGTAAGTGGTATAAATTTTAGTCGGAATTATGGACATGCTGCCGCTCTAGAAGCTGGGTTGACGCGTGCACGCGGAGATGTTGTTATTATGATGGACGCCGATCTTCAGCATCCGCCGACGGTTATCCCCCAGTTGATTAAAAGTTACGACGAGGGTAATGATATTGTCAATACGGTGCGTCTAACTACTCAAGATACGGGGTTAATGAAGTCTTTGACTTCAAAAATGTTTTATTGGTTCATAAATAATATTTCCGAGTTGAATCTACGAGAAGGAGAGGCGGATTTTCGTCTTCTATCCCGCTCTGCCCTTGATGTACTTAATGCCCTACCTGAATCTCCAAAATTTTATCGCGGTTTAGTGAACTGGATTGGTTTTACAGTTGCCAGGGTTGATTATATAGCAGTAAGGCGCGTTCACGGACACTCCTCCTATACAGTTAAAAAGATGGTCGAATTAGCGCGATTAGGCGTGACTTCATTCAGCATGAAACCCCTCAAAATTATATTTAGCATAGGCGTATCGTTGACATTAGTCGCGTTTGTGCTTCTAGTGGTTATGTTAATTCTTAAGTTTTTCATCGATCCCGAGCTCATTAGTTACAACGCGATCATTACTGATTGTTTACTGCTAGCGACTGGAATATTAACAATTTTTCAGGGCACTATCGCCTTATATCTTATAGATATTTTTAGCACGATCAAAGGACGCCCCACTTACATTATAAAAAACGAAGCAAAGTCTAATGACAAAAAGTGAAAATTTGCTCGTATCCGTGATTATTCCTGCCTATAATGCAGAGCAATTTATTGGTGAAGCTATTCAAAGTATTCTAGATCAAACATATCAAAATATTGAGATTATTATCATTGACGACAATTCTTCGGATTCTACACTAGAGGTAGCACGAGCCTATGCAGATAAAGATTCACGAATTGCTCTTGTGCATAATGATACAAACCTAGGCATTGGTGCGAATCGTGCAAAAGGAGTTGCTATGGCCTCAGGAACCTTTATTTGCTGGCAAGATGCCGACGACATCTCGCTTCCAACCCGAATTGCAAAACAAGTAGATCTTTTAGTGCAACATCCGGATGTGGGAGTAGTGGGAGGGTGGATACAGTTTTTTGATGACTCTGGAGAAAAGTCGATACGTCGTTATGCAAAAACAGACCAAAAGTTACGCGCGAAAATTTTTCGCTATAGCCCAATTGCACAACCAGCATCAATGTATCGGGCTAGCTGCTTTGAAGAAGTGGGGATTTATGATACGACTTATCGGTTATCCGAAGACTTGGAAATGCTATTTCGAGTAGGCGAAAAATATCAGTTTGCTAATGTGCAGGAAGTAGTTTTGAAATACCGACAGTCACCGACTTCTCTTACAGCACAAAACCTACGTGAAATGGAAAAAGCCACAATTGCGATTCGCAATAGCTACAAAAGCAGCTCGGCATATCACTATAAACCTTTTGATGCGATATATAATATTTTGCAAAAAGCTACGATAGCCATGCCAGCCACGCTTCGCACCAAGTTATTCGCTACTATACGAGGAGATAAATGAGAAAAATTGTTATCGCTTCGCATACCGCACTAGTTGACAATAAGGAATACGACGGGATAGGCAACACACTCAAAGCTAACCTAAATGAGATGAACGTAGAGTATGCGTTCGTTCGCCACTCTATGGAAGGTAAACTTCGATCGGAAGTACAAGTATATAAAAAAGGTCGACTAATCAAGAAAACTTTGCTTAGGGTACGTCAGCAACCCTCGATACTTAGATACATCGGTGAGGTGCGTCAAAGTATACGATATTTCACTAAATATCGTGCTGACGTATATATCGGAATCGATCCTCTTAATGCATTGGCTGCCATTAGCTTAAAAAAAAGAGGTATGGTAGAAAAGGCAATTTTCTTCACCGCGGATTATTCAGAGAAGCGTTTCAATAATCCACTTTTAAACTATATATATCATGCCATTGATCGTTACTGCATAAAGCATGCTGATGAAGTTTGGTCAGTTTCAACAAAAATCTGTAAAGTACGAAGAGAAATGGGATTGAGTGAACAAAAAAATATTCTTGTTCCTAATGTGCCGCCGATTGCATATGATGATTACAAAAAATCAAAACACGATGAGTATGAACTAATAACAACGGGGATTATTGATAAACAATTAGATTTTGAAGGTAGCATTCGAGCAGTAGCGGCAATGAAAAATGAATATCCCCGTATTCATTTGACAATTATAGGTAATGGACCCGAAGAAGATAGTCTGAAAGAATTAGTTACTGATCTAAAAATCGAAGATCGAGTGGAATTCACTGGCAGATTGTCGCTTAAGGAAGCTCTGTATCGACAGTCATGCGCGGGCATCGGACTGGCATTATATACCGGTATATGGGGGTTTAATCAATATGGCGACAGCACAAAATGTCGTGAGTATTTCAACTTTAGTTTACCGATTATCTCTACAGAGACTCATTCTACAGTAGAAGACATTGTAGAATATAATGCGGGAGTCATTGTTAAATTAAAAACAGATGCATACCAAGATGCTATTCGGAAAATATATGCAAATTATAGTCAGTATAGCCGGGGATCCCGTAGTGCTGGCAAAAAGTTTTCTGGTATACACAAGTCATTACTCATTCGTTTGCTCGAAGAGTAAACTAAATCAAGTATAATACAAAGTCAATTGCTCGTAGAAGTAAAATCAACGGACGTTACCTTATCGTCGATTTTTCCGAATTGGCCTGTCACAATCATACCTCCGGGCTTCCAGTATGATTCATATATCGAGCCTTGTTGTGTACCCGCAAACAGATGTCGGATACCATCGGAAGTGGTGGTACCATCAATGGCGGTGATAGCGCTATCAAGTCTGCTGATTTGCAAAATCGTGGGCTGTTCATTATTTGACCAAGATACCTCATAGGTTTGTCCATTTACATCTCCAAGATAAATACGATTACTACCATTGCTTGTTTTTTCAAAATTAAGAGCAGCCACAGAAGCGCCGACATCAGCGCGTTGCGTGGTATTTGGTGTGCGGCTAGGTGTCCAACTAGTATCATATATCTTACCCGAACCCGTGCTATAGATTGCGTGATTAACGCCATCAATGGTTGTTTGACTATCTATTGAGCTAATAGGTTCACTTTGAGAAGCTCGGGTAATGGTCGACATGGGTTTACCCGGGCCCCAGGTGGCTTCAATGACTCTTCCCGAAGCAGTTCCTACAAGTGTATGGTAATTACCGTCATATGACTGATGAAAAGACATTGTATTGATTCGCTCACCAACGCTAGTATATTCACCAGTGATCGGAGGTTTATTGGAACCAGGAAGCCAATAGGTTTCATATAATTTTCCGCTTGCTGTACTGTAAAATAGGTGCATATATCGATCTGTCGTGGTGAGTCCTATAGATGATGTTATTTCCTCCTGAATGCTGGCACCAACACCAGTAGTCATACGATGACCCTGTCCCCAATATGACTCATAAATCTTGCCACTAATAGTAGCGGCATAAGTGTGGTATATGCCATCTTGAGACTGCTCAAAATTCATTTCTGTAACATGGCTAGGTAGGGTCACATAATTACCAGATATAGTAGGTCGACCACGACTCCAATACGACTCGTAGAGCTTTCCGGAAACTGACGAACTAAATACATGATAGATTCCTCCCTCTCCTAAGCTGGGCTGACGGTTTTGAGAGCAATCCTCTGCAGTAAACCATGTGCCGCTCCATGTGCCGTTGTTATAAGGGTTGGGGCCATTTACCGTCATATCGGGCGCGCCACACATGCGCATATTATGCGACTCGTCAAATGGTACCATTCTAGTGTTGTCAGAACAATTTCTGGTAGACCATGCTTGAATGTGAAGGTGTGCTACACCATTATTTTGGCGCCCGCCCGGTCCAGCGATAGTCGCAACCTTTTGCCCGCTATCCACGTTTGTCCCACGAGTTAATCCGCTATCAACATGCGTTAACATGACGCTACGTCCATCTACAGCATTTACGCATAGACTACCAGACGCATCATAATACCAGGCAACTGAACCAGTAAAAGGTGCGCGTACTGCACGTCCTGTAGCAGAATTATCACATCCCGAACCGCCAGTTATGTCTAGGGAAAGGGCACTCGTGTTTTTATGTGTGCCATTGGGATTATTGTAACCTTGGCAGATGTTCCAGTTAGTGCCAGCATCAAATGGAGATGACATATTGCCTTGCACCGCAATTACTGGCACAGTAGATATAGGAGAAAAGTGGCCTACTAAAGTAGCGATAAAAAGTGAGAGTATAATAAGTTTAAGCTTTTTCATGTTTTTGTATCAATATGTTTACTAATATATAATATCACAATCTGTGTAGATAGCCATTATTGGATCTCCACTCTGTCAGCTAGAAGCATTATTTACGGGAGGACTATCTAGTTGTAATTATTGAAAGATTAACGATGATATCCTTCGAGGCTTTGTTGTTGTCATTTCCCGGAGTCCTCGCACTGCTTGTCTTCAATATCGTAGAGCAATTAAATGCATACTACATGGCTATTGAGCGCGGCAACGCTTTGACCAATCCCTGCAACCTTGCAAAATCAGCTACGGTTTAGTAGTGTATCCGTCAGGATTTTGTGTTTGCCATTTCCAGGCATCACGGCAGGCGTCTTCGACGCTAAGCTTTGCTTTCCATCCTAATTCGTCGGCGGCTTTTTGCGCAGATGCATAACAAGCAGCTATATCTCCCGGACGACGAGAGGTAATTTGGGAAGGAATTTCATGACCGCAAGCCTTGGAAAACGCTCCGATAAGTTCAATGACTGATGTGCCCATGCCAGTGCCAAGGTTATAAACTGAAACACCTTTTTTGATATGCTCAAGTGCCGCGACATGGCCCGCAGCCAAGTCGACGACGTGGATATAATCACGTACACCCGTACCATCGGGAGTTGAATAATCATCGCCAAATATATTGACGTGCTCACGTCTACCGACAGCAGTCTGGGCGACGTACGGCATGAGGTTATTGGGAACGTCGCGTGAATCTTCGCCGATTTGGCCGCTTTCATGTGCACCGATAGGGTTAAAGTAGCGCAAAGTTGTAATTGACCATGACGGATTTGCATTAGCAAGGTCGTACAAAATTTGCTCGATCATGTATTTTGTCCAACCGTAAGGATTGGTAATGCCGCTGCCAGTTGGAGCAGTTTCTTTTATGGGGAGCTCCGTAGGCGTCCCATACACCGTTGCTGAACTACTAAAAATTAAAGTTTTGACAGAATGCTCCTGCATGACTTCACAGAGAGTAATTGTCGAATCAAGATTGTTGCGGTAATAGGTAAGCGGCTGGCTAACCGACTCGCCCACAGATTTGAAGCCAGCGAAATGAATCACGCCATCAATTTTCTCATGATTAAAAAGTTGGTCAAGCTCGGGTTTATTACTAATATCGATTTGATAAAAAGGTATCCTGGTATTTGTAAGCTTTTCTAAACGTTGAATGACTACCGCGCTGCTATTTGATAAATTATCAGCAATGACAACGCTATAGCCCTGCTGAATAAGTTCTATCGCAGTATGAGAGCCGATGTAGCCGGCACCACCTGTCAAAAGTATTTTTTTCATAACTATATTGTACAATAGAGAGCGAAAGGAGAGTAGCAATGTGTGGAATAGTCGGATACATTGGCGACAAAACAGCTCAATCGGTGTTGGTGAGTGGGCTCAAACGGCTTGAGTATCGAGGATATGATAGCGCTGGAATTGTTACATTTTCTAAAAACGGTCAAACGACGCTACTGAGAGAAAAGGGCAAGGTAGCTGAACTTGCAAAATTAGTCGAGCGAACAGCAACAACGGATACGATTGGTATTGGCCATACAAGATGGGCAACGCACGGAGAACCAAGCGTTACCAACGCTCACCCACACACTGCCGGTAAAATATCTCTCGTTCATAATGGTATTATTGAAAACTACCAGGTCATTAAAGAGCTGTTAGTAAAAAAGAAGTATATATTTAAAAGCGAAACCGACAGCGAGGTACTGGCTGCGTTGATTGATTCACTCTATGAGGGTAATCTGCTTGATGCAGTGCGCGAAGCGCTGCATATTGTGGTGGGAGCATATGGTATTGCAGTTGTGGCCAGTGATAATCCAGATGAAATTGTGGTAGCTCGCAAGGGTAGTCCACTAATTATTGGTCTTGGCAGTGATGAAACCTACGTGGCGAGCGATGCATCGGCACTGATTGGTTACACCAATAAGGTAATTTATCTTCATGACGGCGAAGTGGCACTTTGTACTAAGCACGGTGTCGAGCTTTATGATATCGAAGCGAACAAACTCGATAGCGAAATCGAGGAGATTGAGGCTGATGTTCAGCAGATTCAAAAGGCCGGATTCAAGCACTTTCTACTTAAAGAAATTCACGACCAACCAGATACCGTACGGGCAACCTTGGCTGGTCGTCTAAGATTAAATCAAAATACTGCTCGGCTAGGTGGAATTAATCTCAGCGATGACGAGCTTCGTGCTATTCGTCACGTCTTTATTGTTGGGTGTGGAACAGCTAATTATGCAGGCCAGCTAGCAAAGTACTATATCGAGCAGCTGACAGAGGACGTTTCGGTAAGTGTTGAGATTGCGTCAGAACTGCGCTATCGGTCATTTAGTATTCCGGATCATTCAGTCGCGTTGATTGTCAGCCAGTCAGGTGAAACAGCTGATACGCTAGCCTGCTTAACCGAATTAAAACGGCGCGGCGTTCGTTGTCTTGGTGTAGTGAACGCAGTGGGAAGCACAATAGCGCGCGAAGTTAACGGCGGAGTGTACGTGCACGTCGGTCCAGAGATTTCGGTGGCCAGCACCAAAGCATTTACCTCGCAAGTCGTGGCAATGGTATTGTTTGGCATTATGCTGGCTGAAACGAAGGGAACTGGCAAAGAGTTAATGAGCGAATTGGTTAAAGAGCTTGAGGCATTGCCCGATCAAATCGAAAAAGTCATGGCGAATCACGAAAAGACCGTTAAAAAACTTGCGCAGACATACGCTAGGTATGACCATGCTTTTTATATCGGGCGTGATACACTCTTTCCGACGGCGCTTGAAGGTGCTCTTAAACTAAAAGAAATTAGTTACATTCAGGCTGAGGGCTATGCTGCTGGTGAGCTAAAACATGGTCCGATTGCTCTAATTGATGATCGCTTTTTTCAAGTTGCCTATGTGCTCGATAATTGGTTGTTTGAAAAATCTATGAGCAATGTAATTGAGATGAAAGCGCGTGGCGGCCATATTATTGTGATTACAAATTCCAAAAAGTCTATTGATAGTGAGGCGGTGGTAAAAGTATCGTCGCCGCTACGCCACCTCGCGCCACTCTTGTTTAATATTGTAAGTCAACTGTTTGCCTACTACGTGGCAGTTGAGCGCGGCAATGATGTCGACCAGCCGCGCAATTTAGCTAAAAGTGTAACGGTGGAATAGCCGTGGGAATGGATGTGTCAACAGCTGTCATTTTAGCAGCTGGTAGCGGTACTCGCCGTTATCCGATAACTCGTGCAATTGATAAAGCAATGCTACCCCTCGGTAATCGTCCGACGGTTGACTATGTCGTTGAACAATGTGCTCGCGCTGGACTTACCCAGATTATTTTTGTGGTATCACGCCAGGATACCCAGATAAAGCGCTACTACGGTACATCGATTGATGTCGTGCGAGAATACCCTTGGCTCGAGCTTTCCGGAACGATTAACCTTACCTACACTGTGCAGAAAAATCCAGATGGACTATACGGTACAGGCGCAGCTCTGCTTACGGCTGAACATCTGTTAAAAAAAGACGAAACGTTTATTGTCTTAGCAGCAGATGGATTTGTTTACAGCAAAGAGGACTATATATCGGCCATGATTGACGCAAAGGGAGATGCAGAGTCCGGTAGCGTGGTAGGGTTGCTGCTCGATGGAGACGAAGCGCGCAGCTATGGCCTGATTCATAAAGACGAGCGTGACACGTTAATTAGTATTATTGAAAAACCCACCGACCTCAAGAAAAGTCAGGAGTACCCTACGTACATCACCTACTGTATGTTGCACACTTCAATTTTTCCATATATCAAAAAAACCGAGCTTGAAAACGGGGAGCTGTACTTACCGACGGCGATTGTCCACTGGGCAAAAGAGCACAGCGTAAAGGTTGTGCCTGTTCACGGTGAATACCTCGACAGTGGCCGGCTCGATTCGTGGATTGAAGCCAATAACTTTTTATTTGGAACCTAGAGGTAGCGACGATATTTTTTTCGTCGCCACAAACTGTTCAATGCGGTAACGGTGGACATTTCCCAAATTCGTCCCTGGTTTATCATCTCTGGTACAACCGTATCGAGCCTATAAGCAGCTACTTTGAGACCTTGCTCTTCAGGGTCGGGTGCAATTTTGCTTGGGTCCCACTGGCCATCTTTGAGTAAGGCAGCAAATAGGTTGAATTCTTGATAGTTGGTACTAACCGAACCAAAAATAGGTGGTAGCAGACGGTCAAGTTGGCCTTCTTTTAAAGAAACGCCAGCTTCTTCACGAGCTTCGCGTATAGCTGCCTGAACTGGGGTTTCGAGTTTGCCATCAATTATTTCGACACCCCCCGATGGCACTTCGATACTCCACCGACCGAGTTTTCGTTTGCGAGCAAGATCAGCTAGATCAGGCACTTCACCAATAGATAAGCCAGCCTTGATATCGGGACTAATATGAGGATAGCGAAATTGTTCGCCCATAATAACGTAGCCATGGCCATTCACAACATCGATTGGAGTTACCGATGCGCCTTGAGGGTATTGATTGACAAAATGAAACCCTAAAGTCCCATCAGGACGAATAACTTCATGAACTGTTGTACGCAGGTATTTTTTTGCACCTTCAGGAACGTCGAGGGTATGTACTCGAACAAGCCAAGGAAGCTTATCCCGATTAATCTTGTGTGGTTCGGGTGGTTCATCGTAGTATTTTTTCATCGTAGTATTTTTTTGTTTCGGGTGAGGACGTATTTTTATTATAGCAAATATTGTATACTTTGTCAATATAAGTTTATAAAGAATATTTCTGGTATGGCTACGATAGTCCAATACGTTGTATCGAATTTTTACAGTTTTTCCGTCGACAAAACGGTAATGGTAAGTTGACACGAATTCCTATATGTGATATTATGAAAATATAAACAATTTCAATAAAACAGAAAGGAATAACAATGGGCGCATCTGAAGAAGCATACGGCGAAGGACATCCAGCGACACTGGATGAATGGATAGATCCAGAAACTGGAGATACGGTTACGCGTGACTCCGCAGAACGAGCAAAGAAAATGGGGCAACTATCTGAACAGCTAGACCATTTTGATCCAAGCGTATATCATGAATTGCCACCAACACCAGAGGCACCTCATGATCACAATCACGGTGAACATGAATAAGATGGCAGCTAGTTATTCTTGCCAGTTGTCATAGACTACTTTTTGTAGCTTTGTAATGAACAAACCTTTATCAAAGCGAGTTGCGGCTCGGGCGAGTTTGCTCGGGAAGTAGCGGCGCTTCTCTACGCGCATAATAGCGCTCGTAACGGCATCGACAGTTTGATCGTCAAATAACTCACCAAGTTCATCACTCAGGATAATGTCGGCTGCTCCCCCGCGGTTGTAGCCAATCACCGGTGTGCCGCTGGCAAGGGCTTCAGCCATGACAATGCCAAAATCTTCTTCGGCTGGATAAATAAAACCGCGAGCTTCGCTAAGACATCGCGCGACTTCTTCATCAGATGCATCGCTGCTGCGATCGGAGCGAAACTCAATAGTTGGCCCGGCTAATCCGACCAGTTTGTCGTGTGAAGGACCTGATCCAAATACGATTAACTTTTTATTTAATTTTGTACAGGCTGCGACTGCGAGATCATAGCGCTTGTAGGGTAGTTGGCGGCCTACTGTGACATAGTAGTTTTGATGCTCGCGGCGCGGCGAAAAGCGCTTGGTATCGACGGGCGGGTGAATAACGGTACTCGGGCGACGGTAGTATCGTTTGATGCGTTGCTTGGTTTCATTTGAATTGGCAATAAAAACATCGACCGCGGCGGCCGCTTCTAGATCGAGCTTGCGCTGGCGCGGCACCATGATTGGCATGAGTGCGCGAACAACTGGATTCAATTTGCCGTAGCCTGGATCACGGCGATATTCATTGTAGTGGCTCCAGTAGTATCGTGCCGGTGTGTGGCAGTACGATACGATTTTTTGATTGGGGCGACTCTTGGTGACTTGATTGCCGTGGAGGTAGGAGCTAGTTAAGATAATATCGAACTCGCTCAGATCGAGACGACGCATTGCGTTTACGGCAAGAGTCGGAAAAAGCTTGTGATAGGAGCGTAGCGATTTTGGTAATTTTTGCAATCGAGATGGCCGAACATCAAGCTTTTGAAAACGCGGAGCTTTGCCAGGGTTGTAAAGAGCGGTGTAAATCGGTGCGTCGGGAAACGCTTCGTGCATGGCGAGCACTACGTTTTCTGCTCCACCCATGCTGGTCAAAAAATCACAGACGATAGCGATTTTAGGTGACTTACGGCGGGAATTACTATTTGCTAATGACATGGCGATATTTTACCGCGCTCCCGAACGGCGAAAGACAACAGCGATGGTTTTGAATAAAATTTTAATATCGAGCCAAAAACTCCAGTTGCGGGCGTAGTAAAGTTCAAGTTCGATACGCTCGTCAAAACTGAGATTGCTGCGGCCTGATACTTGCCATAAACCAGTCACGCCCGAGCGCACGCTATGAAGTAAGGCGGCACGAGTTTTGCCAAACTTCACTTCTTGCGGCAAAATTGGCCGCGGCCCAACCAGACTAAGATCGCCTTTGACCACGTTGAAAAGCTGGGGCAGTTCATCGAGCGAAGTATCACGCAAAAACTTACCAAATCGAGTAATCCGTGGATCATTGGCCACTTTGTGGTTCTTTTTGTACTCCTGCGCTAAATCCTCGCGGCCCATATCGATAAATTCTTCGGCCGCATCTTTCTTACCATACTTGCGCCCCATACTGCGAAATTTCACTAGGTTAATCGGATCAGAAAACTTGCTCAGACGTTTGGATACATAAAATACTGGACCGGGATTAAATATCAGTTGGAGAATAATGAGAATTAAATAAAGCGGCGATAAGATAATGATTAAAATAGCGGCGGCAATGGTGTCGAAAATTTGCTTCAATATTTCTCCCCAGCCCGTTAGCGGTGTTTGATGAACAGTGATCATCGGGTAGCCTAAAAATACATCAACGCTATTTTTACCGGCATAAAACTCAGGTTCGCCTGGGATAAAATTGTACTGAATATGATTGGTTTGAGCAGAAGCCAAAATGTGCTGATTACGAGACTCGCTGTCATAAAGATCGGTTTGAATGATAGTGGTGATACGCATTTCGTTGATCTTTTTAAGAGCTTGCTCGAACGATGTAAAATGCTTTATGCCAGATTCGATCGAGGCAAATCGGCGCGGTCCTGCCATAGCCACGATTTGATAGCCGCTTTTTGACGTGTTTGAAAGTTCTCGAGCGATGTCGTAGGTAGCGGCCGAATTACCTATTATTAGTACACGCGATATACCACGGCCAAAGCGGTAAAAGAGCGAACGAACCGCCCGCAAAAACTCGCGCTCAATCAAAACAAGAATAAATGAGCCGGCAAGTGAGTATACGACAACTAGTCGTGCCGGAAAGAGATTACGCTCGGTGATATACTCCCAGCCAATTACTAACAGTATACCGATAAACACCCCTACCGCAATCCGACTCCATTCGAGCAAACGTCGATTGTATACTTCGGCTGAATACAAGTCGATGAAAGCAAAAACAATAATCCAAAATGGCAAAATTGTTAGGACGGTTAGAAAATAGTCCAGTGCAAAGATAGGTGCTACTAATGGCCGGTTGTCGATTTGTACCCGGGCTATGTACGCGATCGTAAATGCCACTAATAGCACCAGAAAGTCGGCAAGAATTAGGATGACGCTATAAAACTTGGTGTTGCGCGTTGGCATTGTCTCTATAGTATAGCATTTGTTACGGTATAATCAGAGGTGATGGACATAAAGACACTGGCGCGGGTTTACGGCTGGCTGTTGCTTGGCATCATGGCTCTTATTGTAGTACATGCGCCATTAACGGTATTTTTTGGCACATTACTGCCTGAAATAAGTTTGCTAATCAAGGCTTGGAAAGAAATTGTAATGCTGGCTGCAGGGGTTATTGCAGTAATTTTGATAGTTAAAAATAAGCGAGCTAATGACTTTTTGAAACAACCTGTCATCTGGTTGTGCGGAATATTTGTTGTGCTTCATCTCATCGGATTAGTGGGGTGGCAGGGCTGGCAGTCGAGCTTGGCGGGCTTAGCAATTGATCTAAGGTTTGTGGCATACTTTATGCTTGTTTATATTTTGATCTGGCTTTATCCGGCTTACCGAGACCTTTTTTTAAAAACTGCTACTGTCGGAGCAATTATTGTTGTTGTATTTACAATATTACAACTCTTTTTGCCAGCTGATTTTTTGAAACATATTGGCTATAGTAAGAATACTATTACGCCGTATACGACAATCGATCAAAACCACGACTTTATACGTTATCAAAGCACGCTACGCGGTCCAAACCCACTTGGGGCATATGCTGCGAGCGTATCGATACTAGCAGCAGCATTGTTAATTAATCGTAAAAGGATTGACTGGCGGAAAGGTATGATGCTACTGGGGAGTTTGGCGGCAACCTATTTGAGCTATGCACGCAGTGCGTATATTGGACTGGTGGTAGGAGTGGCAGCAGTTGTTGCAGTTCGGCGGTGGCGAAAGACTAGTCTAATTAAGGGACTAGCTGTACTAGGTGTGGTTGCGGTGTTAGCAATTATGAGTGTGATGATTCTACCAAGAGACTTCGTGTCAAACGTTATACTGCACGAGGACCCTGAAGAAGCGGGTGTAGTGAATTCAAATGATGGGCATTGGCAGTCACTGAGAGATAGCACACAACGTTTTGCTAGCCAGCCGTTTGGGAGCGGTGTTGGTAGTACCGGGTCGGCGTCACTGCTCGGAGATCAACCTCGTATAATTGAAAATCAATACTTTTTTATTGCTCACGAAGTAGGCTGGCTTGGCCTTGTATGCTTCGTTGTATTGTATGGTGTGGTGTTGTGTAGACTCTGGCACCTAAAGGATGATCCTTGGGCATTAGGGGTATTCGGTAGTGGTGTGTGTCTTGCAGTTGTCGGCGTATTTTTGCCAGTTTGGGTGGATGATACAATAGCTATCGTATGGTGGGGAATGGCGGCCGTGGTAGTAGCGAAAGGAAGTGATGATGGGCGCTCGTCCAACAAAAAAACAACAAGAACTGCTTAGTTTTGTCGATGCGTTTATAAAAGGCAACGGCTATGCCCCGAGCTATCGTGAGATTATGCGTGGGCTAGGCTACAAGTCGGTTAGCACGGTGGCAATTCATGTCAATAATTTGACAGCAAAGGGATTGATACAAAAGGGAGAGACCTACTCGGCCCGATCGGTCGAGGTGGCCGGTTTTTCTTCTCCACAGGCACACACAGCGGTCGAGAAAGTAATTCGACGCAAAATCGATGAACTTAAAAAAGAATCGAGTGATCACTCGAGTGCGATCGGCACGCTCAAAGAGGCGCTTAGTATTCTCGGTTATAATGAAAAGCATGATAAAGCTTAAGCAATTGCGTAACCTACTACCTTCACGACTAGGAACGTACTCGCGGAAGCGAGCTATGGTGCTTAGTATCGTGGCGGTTTGCGGTATTTTATTGCTCATACAACTTTTTTATCCTAGCGACCGTTTGCTACCGTTTACAAAAATCGACAATCTAAGATTAGGTGCTGTAACAAAAAGTCAGGCAACGAGTAGGTTAAACGAGGCATATGAGGCGCACAAAATAGAGATATATCTCAGCAAAACAGCTAAACCATTTGTAACACCAACACTTAAGCAAGCAGGTATCGCTATCGATAATACCAAACGATTGCAAACTGTATCGTACCCGTGGTGGCAGCGGCTCATTCCCACATCAATTCTATGGGGTAATTTGTTGTCAAAACCAACACTACCTACGCCAACTTTTGGCGAGGCAACTTCAAACTATATTGATAAAACTTTGATGCCGCAGTGTCGCCAAATGCCAACCGATGCAGGAATTAAATCAGAAAATAATACGCTCACGGTAGTACCGGCAGTACCAGGTGGTAAATGTGAACGTGCCGAAGTAGAGAGGGTGTTTAAGCAGATAAAGCCGTCGATTACACAAAAAGATAGTGTGACGATGCCGCTGACTATCATAAATCCTGAAGTAAATGATGACGCAGCTAAGGCAGAAATTAATCGACTGGTAGGGCGAATTGGCGAAGGTGTCGCCATGCAAGCCGGCAGTGTCCAGGTGATTATTCCAAAACAGGAAGTGTATGCTTGGGTAGAAACGAAGGTCGAGGAAGGTAAACTTAAAACGATACTATCAGCTGATAAATCGCTTAATTTTCTGGAAAAAACAATTGCACCCAAAGTAACGGTGCAGGCGGGAGTGTCACGGATAACAACGGTTGACTTTACTGAAAAATCGCGGTTGAATGGTGCAGCTGGTAGAGCACTCGACCAACAAAATACACTGCAAAATATTGAAAACTACATCAATGAGAATAGCGATGAAGTTCAGGCAGCAACAATCGTTGTGCCGCCAAAAGAAGAATATACTCGCACCTATAGCGCGACCGACACAGGCCTCTCAGCGCTGCTCACTAATTACGCGAAAGACCACAAAGGTACGTACGGCATTTCATTAATTGAGCTTGACGGTCGAAAACGGCGGGCGAATTTTGACGGTGATAAGCAATTCACGACAGCCAGCACTTATAAGTTATTTGTTGCCTACAGCCTATTAAAACGCGTGGATAGCGGCAGCGAAAGTTGGGGGGCAAATCAAGATTGTTTCAATAAAATGATTAGCTTGAGTGACAATGCATGTGCCGAAATGCTGCTTGAGAAAGTTGGTCGGCGCAACGTTACTAAAGAAATTAATGCGATTGGTCTTAGCCGGTCGAATTTTTCCGGAAATCTACCAGTCACCACTGCCAACGACCTAACACTGTTTACCGGTATGTTAGAGATGGGACAAAACTTTAGCACAAGTGGACGCGACCGTTTGGTGAGTGCGATGCGGGCTAATATTTTTCGGCAAGGTATACCGGCTGGTGTGTCGGGAACAGTGGCAGATAAAGTAGGGTTTATGGATGGGCTGCTACACGATGCAGCAATTGTGTACAGTCCGAACGGTCGCTATGTGCTGGCGATCATGAGTGATGGCAGCTCTTGGGCAACTTTGGCTGATTTGGCGCGTCAAATTGATGTTCAGCGAGCACGCTGATTAGGTTATGTCAAAGAGTGTTTACAGAGTAAACTCATTACGATACAATAACTTGAGTATTTGCCGCGATTTCGGTAACGCACCTTCCTAAATTATTCCGGCGTAGCTCAGTGGTAGAGCGGGTCGCTGTTAACGATTAGGTCGCTGGTTCGAGCCCAGCCGCCGGAGCCAGAGCAAGCAGTTAAAATAGATGACCGAGTTCCATAACCGGCTTCTCATTAACTCCTTACTCAAGCAAGAATTTGAGTCAATCTCAAAACGTACAAAATGTTGGAACCGCCCAAAAGGGCGGTTCTTTCTATTCTATCCCTGTTGTATAGTTCTGAGAGTGACTCGTTGCCACTATGATAGCTGAGTAATGTAAAAGGCGACCGAGTTCCCTAATTGGTTCAACGGTTTTCAGAATAAACCTCTGTAATGATATACTTTTAGTATCTATGGAAGTGCTGGACATTATAAGTCGGAACGTTAAACAGTACCGAGAATCAAAGGCTATGACTCAGCAAGAGCTTGCTGATGCTGCAGGCCTACATAGAAACTATATTTTAAGCGTTGAAAAAGGTGATCGTAATCTCACTGTCTCGACCCTAGATAAAATTGCGAAAGCGTTAAATGTAGATATACAAAGGTTTTTTGATGAAGAAGTCCAACAAGAACTTTAGCGAACTGGTTAATGAAAAGTTTGATATTTACGAATACCGTCATGCTGGTACTATTTTAAGAAATGATTATCCAGCAGAATATGACCAACTTGTTCAGTTGTTAGAAGAGTTTTATGTTAGTCACGACGACATCTTAACACCCGGTGGAAGAAAGTCGCCCATAGCTCAAAAGTTCGACGATGAATTATATAAGAACGGCTGGGAAGAGAAACAATGGGATATCAAAGTTGAGATTGATGGAAAGCAGTTCCCATCTCCCACTCATAAAGTTGACTATTATCGTAACAAAATCGCCGTCGAGCTTGAGTGGAATAACAAGGATCCGTTTTATGACCGTGACTTGAATAACTCCTTTTGGTCCAATCATTGAGCTTGTAACAAATGAATTGATCGATGTAGGAATCGAACGAATTATTTACGTAACAAAGCCTGGCAAAGAACTGATTAAGAGTCATTTAGAAGCTGTTGATTTGCATCAACATCCTCAAAATTTAGACGTTACCTTAGAATTTATTAATCAAAGTGACACACCTGGCAACGGAGGAGCAATCTTAACGGCCGTTGATGAATGTAGATTATCTGAACCATTCATCGTTGTTTGGGGTGATGAAGTCTTCATTAAAAATGAATCAGCTGGTAGGGCTAGCGAGCTTATAAATGCTTACAAAACGCTTGATAAGCCCTGCATCATGCTTACTGAGGTAAGTAATCAGGATATTCCAAAATGCGGTATGGCTAAAACCGAATCCATCGATACTCATGAAAGTCTGCTACGCATTACCGATCTAATTGAAAAACCCGAAATCTGGGATAGTGAAAACAATTACGCATCCGTTGGGGGCTATATTGTCACGCATGAAATAATTACATATCTACGAAATGCTAGTATGTCCGGTGATGGGGAGTTATATCTTTCGCAAGCTATCTCAGATTACCTACATGATCATAACGAATTGTATGGCATACTCACCGAGTGCGAATGGCACGAGACAGGTACTATGGACGGTTATATCTCCACGTTTAAAGCCTTAGCCAAAAGGCGTGAGGTATACTAGGTACATAAGGGATAAAGAAAGTAGGCATTGTGCACGATAACGAACTTTGGCAAGTTTTTTCAGATAACGGAAGCCCAATACAGTCTGATGGACGAGATAGTAGCTCATTTAAAAATGACCCCTCATTAATAATGGGAAACTCTCACATATGGTTTTGGAAAAAATCTGAAGCAGGGGTGGATATTTTGCTTCAACAAAGGTCTTTGACTAAAAGTTCTAAACCAGGTTGGTTCCATATTTCTGCTGGTGGCCACATAAATGTTGGCGAGTCAGCACTAGAAGCTGCTATTCGAGAGACAAAAGAGGAAATGGGCCTTGATGTGGATCCGAATAAGCTCCACTTCTCATTCTCGACAAGAATCATCGGACGCGCACCTAACGATATTGTGACTGTATACCTTTATGAGTTACAAGGAGATGAGGAATTCACCTATATTGATGGGGAGGTTGAATCGTACGAATGGCGTACATTGGATGATTTTAAAGCCATTGCCTTAGACCCAGAGACTCATAATCTGATCAACCAAGGTCGACTATATTTTGATAGTTTAGTCAATTCAGTCGAATACGTGAGTACAGGAAAAAATACACTACTTTAGTGTCTCATTTGTAGCATTTTACCCTGTTAAAAGTTCGTGACCTGTATGGGGAGCCAAGCATAAGCACTATGATGAAAGTCATGGTGTTTTTGTTTTGTGCAATAATATATTCATGACAGAAATTCACGTCGGCTCAAAAAACCAAACTAAAATTCAGGCAGTGAAAAACATATTAGCAACAAGCGACTTGTTTAAGGGGGCAATCGTTAAGGGTGTCGATGTAGATGTCGAGGAATTTGGACACCCTAAAACAATCACAGAAACTATAAGAGGTGCCAAAGAAAGGGCAGAGGCTGCATTTTCAGGTAGTGATCTTGCTGTGGGCCTAGAGAGCGGACTTCTTGAAGCTCCGGAGACAAGAACAGGCTACCTAGAGACTACGGTATGCGCATTATATGACGGCGGTCAATTCTCTATTGGCATGGCACCGTCCTTTGAGTGGCCTAGCGAGGTACTGAGGCTAATATTGAGTGGTCGTGACGGCAGTCAAGCGTTTAAGGAAGCTGGTCTCACGGATCATGTGAAATTAGGAACGGCCGAGGGTGTAATACACGTCTTAACCCACGGAGCAATAAATCGCACCAAACTTAATGAACTTGCAATACTAATGGCCTTAGCACAATTGCAAAACCCCGAACACTACTAAACTTATAAATTTGCCTACGTTGGTAGGGCTAACTATCTGAAAATAAGCATTACGTTAGCTTTTTGCAAATAGTTATAACTTCCTCTATTGTTGTGAGCCAAACATATATATGTGACAAGAAGCCCAGTAAGTATTCACACTACTGGGCTTTTGTTATACTGAAGCTATGAGAGTCTGGGAATCAGGGCGAGAATCTAATCTGCTTGATGATATTATTGTTGGCCGTAAAACTATTGAAGGTAGATTAAATCGAGGCAAGTTCGCCGAGTATTCAGTGGGTGACATAGTTAGTCTCAGGCGAGATTATCGAGATGCCAAGGGTGTTTTACTCGATGGTGAGTCACATGCCGCTCAAGTGAAAGTCGTCGCAATCCGTCGTTATGAAAAATTCATTGACATGGTCGAAAGTGAAAACTATAAATCTGTAATTCCTTCGGCTAATAGTGCCGAGGAAGCGGCTGAAATATATGACAGGTACTACTCATTAGAGGATCAAAATAAATATGGCGTTCTGGCTATTGAGGTTGAGTACATCACCGGCCAGTAATTAATCTTGTCGATCGTACTAAGTCCGTGACCTGTAAGCGGAGCCAAGACAAGATATTTGAGCATAAGTCCAGTAAGTATTCACGCTGGACTTTTTGCTATACTGAGATTATGAATCAACTAAAGATTTAGGAGAAAAAACAATGGACAAAGTTACATGGTTTGAATTACCAGCAGACGATTTAAAACGTGCAGGTGAGTTTTATAGCGGAGTATTTGGATGGCAAACTCCAGATATGGGCATGGGTGATGGCAGCTTGCTTGCCCAGACAGCCCGGTCTGGAGAAGATATGCAGCCTTTAGAGAAGGGCACCATCAATGGAAGTATTGCGCCTCGCTCAGAGACTTTTAACAAACCACACATTGTTATTACAGTCAGTGACCTAGATACTAAGATTGAGAAAGTTATTGCTGCTGGTGGTCGTATAATTCAACCGCGTCAAGAAGTGGATGGTATGATGGCCTTCGCAATAGTTTCCGACACCGAAGGTAATAACATTGGTATGATTCAGAACTACTAATTTGACCATGATTTAAAGTCCGTGACCTGTAAGCTGAGCCACGCAAAATCACTTTCCGAAAGGAAGGTGTTTTTGTTTTGTTATACTGTAAATATGAAGATAATTGCAGCGAACGATGTTGACTATGTAAATAAACCAGAAGGCACAAGCGTTCACTATTACACCTTTAACGACTATGAAGTTCATTACAATGACCAAGCTCCACACACAGTACAAACCTGGCACCATCATGAAAAAATATGGGAAACGTTATACATAATTGAAGGTGAGTTACTAGCTGAGTGGAAAGAAGGCGATGAACTTAAAAAACAGGTAGTAAAAGCAGGTGACCTTATTCAGACCGAACGTTCAGCTCATACTTTTTCAAACACTAGTGATAGTGTTGTCAAATTCATCGTGTTCAAACACATGTCTTCAAAGGAAAATTATCGAGAGATTTTAAGTACTGATAAGGTGCTTGACTAGGCAAATAGTTGCGAAGTGCGTCCACTAGCGGGAGCCAAGCTATGTTAGATGAAGTCAGAACTGTTAATTCGGTTCTGATTTTTTATTTACCCAGACTGGAATTGAAACTAAGGGACTCTGGTATGATAAATGTAATGAAGATTGTAACAGCCGGATCTGCTTATATGGATATTGATGCATACGCCGGATGCATAGCCCAGGCAGAACTATTAAGACTCGGTGGAGAGGACGCCTACGCTGCAAGTAGTGCGCCTCTCAACGAAAGTATTCCTCGAAGCCTACGAGCTTTAGAAGTTAGTCTTGAAGATTACAAGCAGAGTGAAAATGATGAATTTATTGTTGTTGATGTCTCAAAGGAGGATTTTTTTGACCCAATCGTTAAGAATGGTGAGGTAATCGAAGTTATAGATCACCACCCAGGCCAAGAAGAGTATTGGCAGAATAAAATTGGAGACAAGGCAGATATTGAGTTTATAGGGGCATCTTGTACGCAGATCTTTGAACGCTGGCAAGCCAACAACCGACTTCAAGAAATGCGGCCTGAAATTGCCCGTCTATTGGCTGCTGGGATATTAGATAATACACTGAATTTTAACGCCAATATCACTACACAAAGAGATAGAGATGCATACAAAGCTTTAATGCAAATTGGCAGTTTACCTGAAGACTTTGCCGCACAGTATTTTACAGAATGCCAACACTCAATCGAACAAAACTTCGAAGAAGCAGTAATGAACGACATAAAGACTATGGATGAAGCGCCTAAATTGCCACGCACACTTGGTCAGCTAACGGTCTGGGATGCACGAGCCATTGCACTAGATAAAAAAGAAATGATAGCCCAGATCTTACATAGCCGTGATTCAGATTGGGCATTGAACCTAATAAGTATTAGTGAGGGTCGGAGTTATTTCCTAAGCAATAGTGAGAGTGGCAAGGCTAAGCTTAATTCGTTGCTTGATTTAGATTTTACCCAAGACGCTGCTGAAGCGGACAGGTTATGGCTTAGGAAAGAATTACTAAATCTCGCTTTATCACGGTTATAACTTCCTCTATCGTTGTGAGCCAAGAGTATATATGTGACAACAAGTCCAGTAAGCATTCACGCTACTGGGCTTCTGCTATACTCGATTCATGAG
>JBDHUM010000003.1:0-47017 GCA_039809125.1 Saccharimonadaceae bacterium (SeqCode)
GCAACCATAGAAAAATGTTCGTCCGAAAGGTCGGACATTTTTCTTGGTTTTGATGCCATAGTGCCTGGCTGAGAATGATACTAACTACGAGTTAGGGTAGGGCAAGCTATGTGGTGGATAGTGTACGGATGGCTTGTAGCAAGTCAACCACTGGTAATGACGAACAGTATTGTACTCATCATGGCAGTGTCAATATTTTTAAAAACTAAAGATTGCATCAAGCGTAAGCACTATACTGGAGTGTTGTATTGCTGCTCTTAGAATAAGTATTGTAGGTATAAGCTTTTCCAGCGGTTACACAGCTCTTCACTTTGATTGAGAGAAACGTAACGGCAATCCTGCTCTTTAAAACTGCATCTTAACAGAGACGACAATAATTGCTATAAATTCAATTACTGTTGCAAGTGCGAGAGAAACGTTGACAATGTTGTGAATCGTTCGGTTTGGTATGCGATGCTTGATCAGTAGTACAAGCGCGATGAAGGTTATCCATAGATAAATAACTTGCTGAAGTAAGATATATTTTGCTGATGGGTCATCGAGGAGTTGCATGCAAAGCAGATAGGATGAGTGTTAGTAACCTAACCTACTAACTTACTGGCAGCGACACGCACAGCCTCACTCCAGCTGAGGAATGCATGTGGCATACTGGCAATGTCGCTCGCAGCCATGCCATGATGGATAGCGAGCGCGAGTTCATGAATAATTTCACCGGCGTGAGGAGCAACGACGGTGGCTCCGAGGAGCAGACCTTTTTTGTCGGCAATAATCTTAACAAAACCTTCACTGAAATCACTAGTGTTACTGCGAGCAATCATAGTGAGCGGAGCAACGGATTGGTTGATCGGTAAATCACGCTTGATACAGTCGTTTTCACTCAAGCCGACTGAGGCAATGCCAGGGTAGGTGTACGTAATGCGGGGGATCATTGAGGTATCTGGCTGGCTTGTCGGCTTGTGGTAAAGATTGTTGATGACAATGCGACCTTGCATCATAGCAACATGTGTTGGCGCGTAGTCACCTAGTACGTTCCCTGCTGCGTATATGTGGTTAGCCGAGGTTTGCAGGCGGTCATTTACCTCGACTCCTGCTGGTGAATGGGTGACAGAGGCATTTTCCAGCCCGAGATCGGTCGTTGGTGTACGGTTGGTTACTACCAAAACTTCATCAACCTGAACAGCTTTCAAGGTGTTTGCGCGCGAATACGATATTCTTACTCCGAGACCTTTTGGCTCTAGGCTCGCAATTTGCGTCTGTGTTAGACACGTCACGCCTTTTGTTGTGTGCAGATAGCGCTCGATCATATCACCGACTTCTTGATCTTCTTCGGGCATTAGCCGCACTGAGCGTTCAGCAATGTAGACTTTAGTCCCAAGAGTAGAAAATAGTTGAGCATATTCAATCGCTTCACTATTTGAGCCGACAATAAATAAGCTGCGCGGTACTCGTGGGAGTGAGAGAATGGTTTTTGGCGTGTGATAGGTAACGGCATCAATTCCGTAAATATCAGGTATGGCAAAATGTGAGCCGGTTGCTATCAAAAAATGCGCCGCTGTTAAGTGTTTGCGGTTGACGCTTATTTCATGTGGACTCATAAAGTGAGCGATACCGTGGAAGGTGTCAATTCCCATTTTTTCGTAGTACTGGCGATTGTCAGCGGCTCCAGTACGGCTGATTGCTTTGTCTTTCCACTGCTGCATCGAAGGGTAGTTATAACTTAACATTGAACTACGAATACCAAAACGGGTGCCAAGGCGAGCTTCCTCATAGAGATTGGCAGCATGCAAGAGAGCTTTCATTGGCACGTCACCCCAGTTTGGTGATTCACCGCCGAATATACCTGACTCTAACAGGGCGATTGACTTGCCCTCTTTGGCGGCTGTGAGGGCAGCGGTACTACCGGCGGCACCGCTACCGATAATGATTAGGTCATAGTCAAAACTGTCAGATCGTGCCATAAGGCCTCCTACATGATGGTTTGTTCATTTTGGTATAGATATCCGGCCTCAGCACTGACGATGGACAGGTGGCGGGCAGCGAATCGGCGTATATCCTCGGTAGTGACCTCAGCCTTTTGTTCGAGCCAATGTTCGGTGGCTTGGCTAACACGTCTGGCGGTATCGTACACTACACCGTCAGGTAATCCAACTGCTCGGCAGGCGTGGTCGATACTACTGCTGAGGCGTGGTGAGGAAAATTCTTCGCTTACACCGGTGAATTGATTGTAGATGACGACGTCAGAAGTGGTCATATCACGGCTCCTTGAGTGTAAAGTCCAGCGACGATAGTGTCTATATAGAGATAAATGCCGAGGATGATCAAAGCTGCGCCAGCGCTAAACTGCAAAAAACGCTTGTTGGATTCGCGCCATTTCTGAATCGCACCAAGCGAGTAGCCACCGCCAACCAGTGCGATTATTAGAAATGTTGGAGACAACGCGATAACGGTATAAGCAGCAACGGCGGCTAATTGTAATGGGGGGGTCAGATTCATTATCAGGAGGCTGGCAACGAGAAGTGGAGCGCTGGTGAACAATAGCTCACCCACAACGCTCAACATCCCGATGCCGAAACTCTCTACTGAATTTCGAGTTTTGCGGGCACGCTCGGACAAAAAATCGGCAAATGGACGAGGCAACCATAGTGTGGTACCGCGATTGTGATGGCGAAAGTAAAATGTCCATACCGCTACACCTATACCTACGGTGAGGCCGGAGGTAGCAGCCCAAACAACCGATGGTACACTACCACTGAAAAAGACTGTGCTGACAATCATGACAACAAGAGATACGAGACTGCCGAGCATCAATGTCACTCCTAGCGCAAAAGCAGTTGAGAGCCGCATCACTCGTGTATGGGCAGTGCCTTTACCGAAGGCGTGGCCGCTCATGACGGTGAGCATACTAACGCTCAACTGAAAACTGGCATGTATCAATGCCGTGATGCCAAGCAGTGCAGTTGTTTCTGTAATTGTCATGTCTGTTTTTTGCCCCTTATGCATTTAATTATAGCATAAGTGTCATAAAAAGTAATGATTTTTGTTAGAAAAGTTGCTACAAGTATTGCTTTTTTATTCAGTTTATGCTTAAATAGTTTACAGAATTAACAAAATATACAAAAAAAGGTAAAAAAAATGGAATCCACCACATTTCAAACTGATATGATCGATAGCTGGAATCGTCAGCGTAGTAGCCAGGAGCTTCAGGACTTTGTCGAAGCTCGCCACGACTGGATTGATGACGATTTTGATTTTGATGAGCTATAAAAAATGTTATTATGATATTCATAACCATTAAGTGGAGGATACATGAACGAAGAACAGCAAACGACTGAAGTTCGCACGAGCGATGTGCAAGACGGTGCAACAAATGTTCAGCGACAAACGGTAGCAACAAAAACTAAATCAGACGGCAACGTTATTGCTCAGCGTATTGTGTGGTACATTGCCGGCTTTATTATTACGTTCTTAGCACTGCGAGTGATCTTGTTGATGCTTGGCGCGAACAAGGGTAATTTCTTTGTTGACCTTGTCTATTCCGTCGGTGGACTATTTTCAGCACCTTTCCAAGGTATATTTGGAGAGCCAAGTTACGGCCAATTCTACTTTGATGCCAGTAGTGTTGTGGCGATTATTGTCTACGCATTACTCGCCTGGGGTATTGCAAAAGCATTTACTCTTACCGGTAGTCGCGAAGCGTAAGTCTCGCTGCGAATGGAAAAAAACCGCCCGAAAACAGGCGGTTTTTTGTTGGGAAGGAATTATGTTTGAGAAGAGAGGGTTAGCGTGCACTATTGGTGTTTGTATCTGATGTGTTTGTGTCGTCTTGATAATCACCTATATCACCTCCGCCATGTCCGCGTCCGCCGTATCCAAAGACATACCTTAGGTACTGGGTGTCAATACTATTACTTTCTGCCCAAGTCTCGAGCTCAGTGCGCTCTGCCTCCATCCTAGTTTTCATATCCTTATGAGAAGAGCTTTGATCACTCGATCTATTAGCGTCACGCTCTCTCTGTAACTCAGAACGTTTAGTGTTTAAGGCATCAGCTTGAGCCTGGGTGAGTTTACCTTCTTTTACGAGCTGAGTTATTTCATTTTTTATCTCAGTTTCGCGTTCTTGTTCCATATGCGAGTGTTGGTCATCGAAAACTTGTTGGACATCGCTTTCTTGCAGGTTAAACTTTTTGGCAATTGCACTTACTAAGCCTCTCATTGGGCTTGAGGTAGTATCTGTGGCACCTTCAGCGGCGACCAATGATGCCCCCGCTAGACCTGCCAATCCGATAGTCGACACCATGCCAGCTATCATTAACTGTTTTTTCATTTTTCAGAGACCTCCTTTATAAGATGTTATGGTGTTATATTTAATAATTAAGTGCTGTCGATGGTGCGACTGCACTATGGACTATACTAAGGAGTATTACTTGGAAAATACTTAAAATAAAAAGCTGTATTGTCAATAGTACGCACTGCGTAACAAAAAATGACTACCACGCGGTAATCATTTTTTGTTGGTAGCACCGACAAGGATTGAACTTGTGACCTCAGGCTTATGAGTCCTGCGCTCTAACCAGCTGAGCTACGGTGCCGTATGTAGACTATTTATCTCCTGAGACCTCGATGATTATAGCAGAGGTGGAGGGGAAATTCCAGAGCCTAAAACATGGCATTAATAAAATATCTCACCAATTTTAAGAGGTGAGATATTTGAGTGCTTTCAGGCGGTTGTTATGCGCCGGGTGGCGTCATGATAACAGGTCGACCACAAATGTCAGCATTGTTAAGATGTACGTAAGCATCAGTTTTCGAAGTATTAATACAGGTGTTGATCATTCGCTGAAGACCCGCTTGGTTCCATGTGTTCCAGAAGTCGGCGTGGTAGGTGTAGCCTTTGCCAGCGGCCGTTCCCATACCTGAAGATAACTTGATGTCCTTGCCATTACCACGATAATCCCATGAAGTTACGAAGCTTAATTCTGGTATTTTTCTTGGGTGTGTAGCAGGACAGCCAGTGCGGGTTCGGTAGACAACATGTTGTTTAATTGTTGACATTGGATCACCCGAAAAATCAGCAGTATTACCAGCAACTCTATGGTTGTTCATTTTCCCGTCCCAGCAAGTTGGGAACTTAATTGACACAGTCAGGAAGACACGGTCGTTTTTCGTAGCATCATTGTAATTACGGGCGGTCGAACAGTCTGCTTCAGTAGGGCCAGCAGCGTGGGTGCCAGTACGCTGAGCTTTAGTGCTAAGATTGCCACAAGACCAAGCGACGTAGTTTTTATTCCAGTCAGCTATACTCATCGCCATATTGTTGCCAGCGATCATACGCATGTCTGGTGGAAAAGCTGTCGTGGCGCGTTTTGTGTCACTCAGTTTACCATCCCATGAACGATAGTATGCCTCTTGACGTTTGATTGGAAGAAGGGCTTTATCAGCTGAGGTTTTACGGACAGTCGGAGCCCAATATGCTGCACTGTCTACGGTAATATCGCATGAGGTATCGGCATCGACAAGATCATCGTAGTTAGCATTATGTGGTTCCGCTAGATCATCCCATACCATTGCACCGAAGAATTGGTGTTCGTGCATCGACATAACGCTACCTCGATTGGCAATCGGATCGATTTGCTTGATACCAGATGTGAAGTATGGTCCATCACCAAGCTGTGATGAGTTGGTGCCAGCACAGTGAACAATTCCCATGGCTGACGATGAAACACTAGAAACAACTGCAAATAGCGCACTAGATGCTACGAGCAACGCAAGCTGTTGTAGCTTTGATAATGTGGTGGTTGACATTGATGTAATTACTCCTGAAAAGTTATTAATTGATGTAACTATACCACTATTAATAAATAAATGCAATCCCTATTGTGAATAATCTATGGCAGATGATTACTTTATGGTATAATTGGCATTACTTCCAGGCGACACTCACTACTCATTTACTCGAGCAAGCGTCCCTCGCCGTCGGATCATCAGTTGTTTTTCGGACAGATCGCTAGAAACGGGCGAGCTAGTACGGGCAACACATTTCATATAACGTTTCTCGAAGTAATTAATCGAGGATTTTGAAGTGAATGATGAACTTTTTTTGAATGAACAAATTGACGTAGTTGCTATGTTTCGTTCAGGTAGGACAATGTGTGAACCGGTAAGATTCCGTCGGAAAAATGGGCGCGATATTGAAGTGAGAGAAATTGGCCTTAGACATCCGACCCGACAAGGACATCGCATGATCCATGTCTTTGACGTGACAGACGGAGCCGCTGACTATCGGCTTGAATTTGATGCCGAACGACTAACTTGGAGATTAGTGATTGAGGCGGATCGTGGTGCGTAAGGTTATGCTTTTTGCTCAAAGTATATCTGTTTGGCGCTTGGGGGGTATCGATGAGACTAATGCCTGATTACAACAGAGCTTACCCAACAGTAATGCATATCGACTTAAACTCATGTTTTGCGACAGTGGAACAACAGGCGCGACCGCGCCTTCGTGGTCGACCAGTGGCAGTGGTCAATCGCCGGACGGAGCACACGATGATTGTAACGTGCAGTTATGAAGCAAAGGCAATGGGAGTAAGGCTCGGTATGCGCCTGCGTGATGCTAAGCAGCTTTGTCCCGATCTGGTGGGAGTCGAGAGTGATCCCCCCAAGTATCGGTACGTTTACCACCAGCTGATGCGAATCATGAGTGACTATTCGGCGTATGTGCGTATGAAAAGTATCGATGAAGGCGTGATTGATTTTAGTGAGACAACAAGCAAGATTGCCGGACGAAATTTGGTGGAGGTTGGTCATGAAATTAAGCAGCGGTTGCGCGAAGAGATCGGTTGCTATATGCGCTGTAATGTTGGAATTAGTACCAACCGTTTTTTGGCCAAAACCGCTGCTAGTCTTCATAAACCAGATGGGCTCGATGTGATAACACACGATAATCTGCGCGATGTACTGTCCCGTCTTGAGCTTGAAGATTTGACTGGAATCGCTCAGCGTAATCATCAGCGTCTCGAGCGAGTTGGTATCGATACACCGCTTGAGTTTATCGATGCAAGCGAAGCGCTGCTGCGCACGGTGGTGTTTAAGGGTATTGATGGCACCAAGTGGCACCAGCGGTTAAGGGGCTGGGAAGTTGATAAAGTAGATTTTCCGTTGCGTACGGCCGGCCGGCAATATGTGCTTGAACGTTACGCTATGAAGCCTGAAGACGTATTAAAGCGTTTGCATCACCTGTGCGAAGCGGTTGGGCGTAAGGTTCGCTCTCAGGGGTTAGTGGCGCGGGGTGTACACGTGCATGCTCGTAGCTATACGGCTAATCAAGAGCGCGGCTGGTATGGTCGATATTGGAAGGCGCGACACATGAGCCAAACACCGTTTTTTAGCGATCAGGCTATTTACGAAATTGCTCGTCAGTTATTTGAAGATGCCCCGTATCCATTAAAGGAAATCGGTATTAGTTGCTATGAATTAACGCTTCCTGACGATAGCCAACTGCATCTTTGGGGCGATGAGTTAGCGCGTAGCCAGGCACTGACGGATGCTGCTGATGTAATCAATAGCACTTGGGGTGAGCGTACAATTCACAGTGCCGACACAATCGGCACAGATATGATGAGAGCCAAAATTCCCTTTGGTAGTACACGGTATTTATAGATAATGCTAGAAAAGACGGCATTAGGACAAAGCAGTAAGTTAACGGGTGTCGCGAAAATGGGCTGATTTATTTTGACGCTGGTGATCTGGCAGCGAAGAACTCGTTGTAAGTTCTGCGCATATTGTATGTGACTTTAGAAGGTGTCATATTTACAAGTTTTTCAACCTCTCTAGGGCTGAACCATCTGATGGCTTCAACTTCTTGCGGATCAATAATAATATTTGTCTCGTGGTCAATTTTGCCGGTATAGATGGTGATAAAACAATCAATGATTCCGAATTCGTTTGGATGGGAGCTATGGATTTTTCCGACTTTCGTAAGTTTCGTCTTTATACCGATTTCTTCAAATAATTCGCGCTTAGCTGCTGTTTTATAATCTTCACCCTCGTCAACGTGACCAGTTGCTGCCCATGTCCATTGACCAGGGCTGGATTTTTTGTACTGACTACGTTGTTGCAATAAAAAATTATCGTTAGAGTCCCGCAAAACAATATATGCGTGACGTAAAATTAGTCCGTTTGACCAGGCATTTTCTCGGGTGGTTGCACCGATTGGTCGGTCATTTTTATCAACAACTTGCAGCCGCTCTTTCATAGATAGCAGTATACTAGACGTATGAACAAACGTACATCAATGATTGGTGCAATTGGTGGTATGAGTATCGGCAGTGTATTACCCTGGCTTTGGGGCGACTACGACGGTTTTGGTATAGCAAGTGCGTTGTGGGGAATGATCGGTGGTTTTGTTGGTATAGTAGTGGCGGTATGGTTAGGCCGATTTTTTGATTAATCTCTACGGTTTGTGACGATATTGACATCGATCAAGCTAATGTCTATATTACAAATAAGAATACAGAGGGAGATGAGTGATGAATATAGAGGGAAATAAAGCACATAAACGAGGCGCCCGTGGTCTTGGGCTATTGCTACTAGCGGCCTGTCTTGCCGTTGTAATTACGGGAGGATTGGCTTGGCAGCAGTATAATGCTCAAAAAAATGCCTTAAGTAGCAACGACGATGTAGCACTGTCGTCAAATGCAACGAACGACCTTAATGCTGCGTTAATTGCTGCAGCCGATACGCCAACATTTAAACTGTTTGCTCCTGCTTGGCGTGGTTTAGGCGGCTCTGGCAACACTGCGAATGTAAAGCATTTTAAGTATATTTTTGGCGGTATGGACCCTACGACGATCAATGGTATGGCTGAAGGAACCAAGGTTTATAAATATACACTTGGGCCGTATGGAGTGGAAGCTAACCTGCCGTGTACACTAGATGATCCAGCCGGTGATCGTTACAAGGCTGGAAAGTGTGGTGGAAATCCTAAGAATCCGGAAGTTGATGCCCAAGCGTTCGCTAAAGGAATTCTCCCTAACGGATCACGATACAACTATGCTGTATGGGCAAAAAAATTTGATAATTGGCTGTTTGTCCCCAACAACAGTAAGACCCTCGAGTTTATGAAAAGCGAAGCTACGAAGGCTCTAAAATATGATGGCAATGCCAGTAAGCTCTACGACGGAATTCTCTCGGACAGTATGGGCACAGCTCCTTTAAGAAGCGGGTATACTAACGCTAAACCAATCAACCCAGATACGGATAGTGTCTATACAGAGCAGCAATGGATGGATGGGCAAAAGGAGATGCTCCATGCCAAAAAACTGGGTATTGGTGAGAGCAAACAACTGATGATTAACGGATTAGCAACAGGAAGCAATTATTTTGCTAATCCAGTTGGTAGCCGCCAGCTGATCACAGAAGATGTTGGCGGGGCAATGGCGGAACGTATTTTTAGAGAACCGCACGCGACAATGGGTGAGGCAGGCTGGCGAAGTGAAGCTGCATGGAAGCAAGATGTAGAGATGGTTGCGGCAGTTCAAGAAAAAAATATTCCTGGATTCTGGTGGACGAAATGCTGGACGACTGGCAATGGAGCTGAAGAACGAAGGGCTGCCGATGAGCCTGATGACGGAACAGGTGAAGAAGAATCAAGAGGTGGCCAACCAGCTACTTGTACAGACGATGGTGCAAATGCTGAAGCTGGTATTAAACAGATTCGCCGGTATGCGATGAGTTCATATCTACTTGGTGCCGGAACAAAGAGCTATTTCAACTACGACACGAATATAAACGATGGTAACGCCGCTGAGTGGTTTGGGGAAGATTATACAAAAGCGCAGCAACTCGGTTCTGCGTCGGGTTCATATGGAAAGTCGGCAGGATCGACGGTATACAGTCGATCCTTTTCTAAGGGGATTGTGGTTGTAAACCCAACTTCAGGCGCTAGTACAATCAATCTTGGTAGTAATAAGTATACCGATATTGATGGAAGGACAGGAGTTACTGGGTCATATTCTGTACCCGCTCACACGGGTAATATCTTAATTGCAGAAAGAGGCGGCGGGGATGACGATACTGATACAGTGCCACCTTCAGTAGCTTTGACTGCCCCTGCGAATAATGCAACGGTAAGCGGTGTAGTAACGGTTAATGGTACGGCAAGTGATAATAAAGCCGTCAGTAAGGTGGAGGTTATTGTAGATGATAACGTGGTCGCAACAGATACTGAACGGCCATGGTTTAGCACAACCTGGGATAGTGAAAGTGTTGGTGATGGGGATCACGCTCTATATGTAAAAGCATATGATACAGCCGGTAACACCAAAGTGAGTGCAACGATTACTATTAAAACAGGTGAAGGTGAGTCAGACCCGTCAATTCCACCCCCACCTGAAATTAGAGAATTTGTGGCGATACCATCGGAGATTAAAACAGGTGAATCAGTATTACTAAAATGGAGAACCAACAGCGTAAAGTCGTGTACTATTACTCCAGGTGGGCCAATAAATACAACTGAGAAAAGTTGGCAAACCCCCATTTTTACGACTGAAGGAGACAAAAAATTTGATTTGGTGTGTGCAAATGAAGGTGGTAGGACAGTCACCAAACAGGTTACAGTGAAAGTTGTGAAGGTAACAGAAGACATCGGTAAGCCTACCCTAACCGCGAGTGCGCTTGCAGTGAAGCGCGGTAGCAGTGTTAACCTATCTTGGTTTAGCAAAAATGCAACCTCATGTGAACTATATCCTGGTGAAATTAAAGATAGTGGTCCTGGTGGTTCGCGTGTTGTGAAGAATATCCAAAACGATACGACATTTCGTGTGGTCTGTACTAATGGATCGAGCAAGAAGACAAGTGACGGTGTTAAAGTGAGAATATTACTTCAGGTTGAAAAACCTGAACTGAAAATTATTACTTTTGAGACTAACAAGACTGAAATTGAGACTGGTGAGCGGGTAACGCTGAGATGGCACGTACAAGGCGCTCGAGTTGGAGGCTGCTCGCTAAGACCTGGTCCGGTTAGCTCTATAGATAATGCCGGTAGGTGGATAACGCCAAAGCTTACTTCATCGGTTAGCTATCGACTTACGTGTTACGACGGTAAAGGTAAGGTTGCGACTAAGACTGTTAATGTCGTTGTCAAGGGGACTGCACCGGTGCCTGATCCGCGACCTCGAAAAATCACTCCTCTTGCTACATCAACCAATCGCGAAATCGTTGACTCATCAACTAAAACAAAAGTTATCAATGCAGCGGTTGATAGTGAGGTGGATGGTCGAGTAACATTTGATCCTTCAAACATTCTCGATACGGCAAGAATAGACAATGTTCAGTATGTTGAGTATCTAAAGGGAACAGAATCAGTGCAGCGTGTTGATAAACCGCCATTTAGTCTCGATTCTACCCGGCTTGCCAATGGTCGTTATACAATGACAGAACGCACGGTATATAAAGATGGCAGCCAGAGTGAAATTGCACGAATTGTTGATATCAGTAACGGGCGATCAGCCACTGGTCAGTGGTGGAAGAATGCTTGGACGTGGTTGCTAGTAACGCTTCCCATCGCTGTCTTATTAGGAATTGGCTATCTTATTCGTACGCGCAAAAGTGCGTAAAAACCACTCTCTTAATGTAAACAAGCCCTATTTCTGTACAATGGAGACATGAAGTATCTTGTAGCGGTGTCGGGTGGAGTTGACTCGATAGTATTGTTACACTTGCTTGTGAGAGTGGATCGATTGCATAGTAAGCTTGTTGTTGCGCATGTCAATCACGGTATACGGGGCAGCGATTCAGATTTAGATGAACGATTTGTTAAAGGTCTGGCTAAGCACTACAATCTACCATTTGTATCTACTCAATTAAACTTGAGTTCATCCGCGAGCGAAGATGAGGCACGTAAGGGCCGATATGATTTTTTGAATCGACAAGCTGCCGAATATCAGGCAAAGCTTGTGTTAGCTCATCATCAAGACGACCTGATTGGATCAATCGCTATCAATATTGTGCGTGGTACGGGATGGCGTGGACTCGGTGTTATGAGCAGGTCAAATGTAGTTCGTCCACTACTTTCTTATCGTAAAGCGCAGCTTGAATCTTACGCGGTGCGTCACCGATTGGAATGGGTGGAAGATAAGAGTAACCATTCGATGCAATATCTACGTAATCGCTTGCGTGCTGGCGTAATTAATCTCAGTGATGACCGGCGCCGACCACTTATAAATTTACAGGTAAGGCAGATGATACTGAAGAAGCAAATTGTAAGGGAATCCAATCGTATATTAGAACATAACTGGCAGAATAAGTATTTTTTTACTCATATTGATTCGAAAACAGCGATTGAACTTATTCGTCAAAAATTAATAATGATGAAACCTGAAGGGATCACGAATGATCATGCTGCTAGTATTTTGCATCATATTAAAACAGCACGAGCGGGTAGTATGCACACAATTAACAAGGATTTTACGTTGAATATTACAGCACGTAGCTTTGTTGTGTCGCTTCCATCGCAGTGATAGAATAGATCAAGAGATATCGACTGAAATTAGAGGAGTAGCGTAGACAATGGCAGTGCCGAAAAGTCCAAAAAATAAGAATACCTTACAAAATAGCGTTCGGCTAGCGTTATTTTGGATCGTGATATGTTCAGCACTAGCCGCTTTTTGGGTATTTGGAGCCCCTCACCCAAAATTACAAGAAATTTCCATAGGTGAAGTGATTCAAAAAATCAACAAGGGGGAAGTAGCAAAAGTAGAAGGACGCGGTAATGAGATTGAGATTACACCAAAAGGTAGCGACAAACCAAGTCAGACATCATTTGTGCAAGGCGGGGTAGCGACACTTCTCAATGATGAAACTATTCCAGCTGACAAAAAACAAGTGATTTCGGATAGCGCACCGTCACAGACTGGTGACACCATATGGAACTTGGCAACCATCATAATTCCAGTGCTTCTAATCGCTGGATTTTTGATGTATATGATGCGGCAAGCCCAAGGACAGAATAGCCAAGCGCTTGGTTTTGGCAAGTCAAAGGCAAAACTTTACGGTATCGATAAGGAACGTGTTGTGTTTAGTGATATTGCAGGAAACGACAGTGCCAAGCAGGACCTCGAGGAAGTAGTTGATTTTTTGAAACATCCAAAAAAGTACCGTGCACTCGGGGCGAAGATTCCTAAAGGTGTTTTGCTGGTTGGTAATCCGGGCACAGGTAAAACTATGCTAGCTCGAGCAGTTGCCGGTGAGGCCGATGTGCCGTTTTTCAGTATCAGCGGTTCAGAATTTGTTGAAATGTTTGTTGGTGTTGGTGCTAGTCGAGTGCGCGATTTGTTTACCAAAGCAAAAAAGAACGCACCGTGTATTATTTTTATTGACGAAATTGATGCAGTCGGTCGTAAACGTGGCAGTGGAATGGGTGGCGGTCACGATGAACGTGAACAAACGCTTAACCAAATTCTTGTTGAAATGGATGGGTTTGAAACTGATACAAATGTAATTGTTTTGGCTGCAACCAACCGCGCGGATGTACTTGATCCTGCATTGTTACGTCCAGGGCGGTTTGATCGTCGAACAAACATCACACTTCCAGAGCGTGCTGATCGCGAAGCAATTTTAAAAGTTCACTTTAAAAATAAGCCTGCTGATAACTCGGTTAATCTCGATAAACTGGCGGCAAAAACAGCGGGCTCTTCGGGTGCAGACCTGGCAAACATTGCTAATGAGGCAGCAATTATTGCAGCTCGTCGCAACGCGAAGTTAATATCAAATGCTGATTTGACTGAAGCATTTGAAAAAGTTGCAATTGGTCCAGAGCGTAAAGCGCGAATTATGTCGGAAAGTGAAAAGAAGATGACCGCCTATCACGAAGGTGGCCATGCGATCGTTGGACATGTTTTACCAGATAGTGATCCAGTTCATAAAGTTACGATTATTCCACGTGGTGGTACGGGCGGTGTAACATGGTTTCTGCCCCCAGAAGATAAGCGTTACACGAATGTGTACGAATTTAAAGATATTCTCGCTCGAGCAATGGGCGGTCGTGTTGCTGAAAAGGTGATTTACGGTGAAGATGCGGTAACAACTGGTGCCGGTTCGGATTTGCGTAAGGCAACTGAAATTGCCCGTGATATGGTCATTGAACAAGGTATGGGTAAAAAGTTACGCGATCAAGTGTTTCACGAAGATAGTGGCGGAATGGTGTTTGATAAAATTACTCATGAACGGCCCTACAGCGACGCGACTGCTGAATTAATCGATAGCGAAGTAAAGGATTTCTTACAAGAAGCAAACCGTCGGGCGGAGGCAATTATTGCCGACCCACACAACCGTAAGGTGCTTGATAAACTTGCCGATGCTTTGCTGGAATATGAGACACTTGATGAAGATCAAGTTCACGATATTCTAAAAGAGGCAATTTTACCAAAAGAAGCAATGCTCCACGCAGCATAAGGCGGTGCAACCATGGGTCGAGTTAGCCGGGTAGTAAGTAAAGCAAATCAGCGGCTCACTATACAATCAGCCGCTATTTTACTTGCGAGCTCAACCCTACTTGCCAGCTTCTTAGGTCTTTATCGCGATCGCTATCTCAATGGGCTATACTACGATACGTATAAGGTTGGTCTCGATGCGTACACCTATGCATTTTCGATTCCAGACTTTATGTTTTTCATTTTGGTTTCAGGTGCACTGAGTGTAACATTTATTCCTGTCTTCAATCAACGACTAGCAACTGGTAATAAGAAATCGGCTTGGGAACTGAGTTCGAGCATGATTAATTTTATGGCGATCCTTACTTTAGCTGCTAGTATTTTGATTATGATTTTTGCAGGGCCGCTAATTAACTATGTGATCGCACCAGGACTTGAAGAGTCGGGACGCGGCTTGGCGATTAGTATGATGCGGGTGATTGCAATCAACCCATTCTTGTTTGCAATTGCGACCGTAATTGCGAGTATGCAGCAAGCGATTGGTCGATTTACGTTTTATGCGTTGGCTCCCACCATTTACAACATCGGTATCATTATTGGTGCAACCGTATTTGTAAATGGTATCACACTGTTTGGTATTGAAATTTTCGAGGGCGGCATTATGGGCGTGGCGCTCGGTGTGGTGCTTGGATCAATCATGCAACTTATTGTCAGCGCAATTGGTCTGGTTGGCGTTGGGTTTGATTATGATTTTAAAATTTACTGGAAAAACAAGGGTTTTCTCAAAACCATCCGAATGCTGCCAGCTCGATCGATTGATCAAGGCATGGATTATATCGTTGGTATGGTTGAACTGCGCCTAGCTTCACATATGGAAACGGGAGTTGCTCGCGCGTACCAGCAGGCCACAGCATTGCACTTAATGCCGATCAATTTGATTGGTGTAGCGATTAGCACAGCGGCTTTTCCTCGTTTGACAGAGTCACTTGGTCTAGGTAAATCTGATGAATTTCGTCAACAGCTACAAAAGCTAATTCGCGTTATTGTATGGTTAGCGCTGCCGGTAGCGATTATCACTTACTTTGCTAGGGGGTACGTTGTTAGCTTTATTAAAGATGGCGGAGATGTTTTAATCGCGACAATTTTAGGAGCGCTTGTCGTAGCGATTCTATTTCGTACGATTTACCATATTGCAGCTCGCAGCTTTTATGCTCAGCAAGATACGAAGACACCGCTTTATATTTCAATTTTTTCAATTAGTCTCAATATTGTCCTTGCATTATGGTTTACGCAGGTACTAAACAAGGGTGCATTTGGGCTTGCCTATGCTCAGTCGATTGTGGCTGTTGTTGAAGTAGCGATTCTGCTCGTTATTATGAATAGGAGAGCCGGATTCAAACTGATTGATAAACCATTTATGCGTGGCATTGGGTTGATGTTAAGTGCCAGTGGTTTTATGACGGTGGTTACTTATATCATGGTGCAACTACTTCAACTTGAGGGCGACGATCTTGGTATTGCTACAACCTTACCAAAGTTTAGTATCATCGTTGTTACAAGTGCTGCGGCCTACGTTTGGTTTAGCTATTTGCTTAAGATTGAAGAGGCCACGCCGGTTGTTAAAAAAATACAGTCGATTGCTTTTGGTAGGAGAGTTCGGTGAATCAGGCAAACATTCGCAATTTTTGTATTATTGCACATATCGATCATGGTAAATCGACACTGGCAGATCGGATGATGGAATTGACGCATACAGTCGAAAAACGCGATATGAAAAGTCAGCTGCTCGATAGTATGGAGCTAGAGCGCGAAAAAGGTATTACCATCAAGCTTGCACCGGTAAGGATGAAGTATAAAGACGTCGATTTAAATCTCATCGATACACCTGGTCACGTTGATTTCAGTTATGAGGTATCACGTAGTTTGCAGGCTTGCGAAGGTGCAGTATTGGTGGTCGATGCCAGTCAAGGTGTTCAGGCACAGACGCTGGCCAATGTGTATTTGGCGCTTGAGCAAGATTTGGTGATTATCCCAGTGCTTAACAAAGTTGATTTGCCTGCAGCTGATGTACCGCGCGTGAGTAAAGAAGTGATGAATCTGCTCGGCTGCGACGAAAACGAAATTATAAAAATCAGTGCTAAAACAGGCGAAAATGTCGACCTGGTGTTGGCGGCGATTATCGAACGTATCCCACCGCCGACTGGCGACACCGCTGCGCCCACCCGCGCGCTGATTTTTGATTCGTACTACGATGATTATCGCGGCGTGATATTGTACGTGCGTGTGGTTGACGGCGCGATTACCAAAAACGATGCAATATATATGATGGCGACAAAGGCAAACGGACTGGCACTCGAAGTTGGATACTTGTCGCCAGGCATGACGTCAGATCCTGCACTTGGAACGGGTGAAATCGGCTACATCGTCACCAACCTCAAAACCACCCGTGATGCGCGGGTGGGCGATACGGTAACATTGAAAAAATATATGTTGAAGGTGTCAGTATGAAGCCAAGCAAAGACGACTGGTTACTGCTTGAAACACTTTGGGATTATCTTCTTGTCGAGAGTGAGCTACCGACTCATGCAGATGCAATTATAGTTGGCGGCTCAGGCGAACAAACTGATGGTGCAGATCGAGCGGCCCAGCTTTATCATGATGGTCGCGCGCAGACTATTATCGTTTCAGGCTTTAATAACCCATACTTAACGCGCAACCCTGTGCCGGAGGCGATGTTACTAAGAGATCGTATGGTAAGCTTGGGCGTTCCCGATAAAATGATTATTGTTGATAAGAAGGCAGAGAATACTGGTGAAAATATTCTGCATGCAGTAAAAATACTGGCTGAAAAACAGAGTAAAGTTAAGGATATAATACTTATCCATAAACCCCACATGACGCGTCGTTTTCTTGCAACCGCTGAAGCGCAGTGGCCATTTCCACAACCGAACCTATATGTCACCAGCCAACCCAGTTCTATTCGTAAATATTATCGTAGTTACGAATCCAGTGGTGGCGAGAACAAGATGATAGAACTTATGCTAGGAGATTATGAACGAATAAAGCAATATCCGTCTATCGGTCTTAGTACTACGCAGCCGCGTTCTGATAAAGCCGAGTCTGCGTATAGAGAGTTAATTAGACGCGGCTTTGCTGGAAAGAAGATGGGATAATTATGGTAGTTGAGCCTTTGCCAGGTTATAAGAATGTGAAGCCGTTCGTTTATGCCGGTTTTTTTCCGGTGAGTAATGAGGAGTATCAAGACCTCAAGGAGGCGATAGAGAAGTTGAGTCTGAGTGATAGTGCGTTGCAGTTTGAACCTGAGAACTCGCCGGTGCTTGGTTTTGGGGTGAGGATTGGGTTTTTGGGATTACTTCACATGGACATTATTCGAGAGCGACTAGAGCGCGAGTATAGTCTTGATCTTGTCGTCACAAACCCGAGTACCGACTACGAAATTACCTTGACAAATGGCGAAGAGCTGGATATAAAATCGGCCAGCGAGCTTCCTGATCGTGCACAAGTGACGGAGATACGTGAACCATGGATAAAAGGTGAAATTGTGGTGCCACAAGATTTTATTGGAGCTGTCATTCAACTGATTGTCGCTAAGCGCGGCCGACAAAAAAATCTGAGCTACATCGAAGCGCGCGCGCTGATCAGCTTCGAAGCACCGCTGGCCAATCTATTGACTGATTTTTATGATCAGCTAAAAAGTGTTACCAGTGGATACGGGAGCTTCAACTACGAACTTGATGGTTATCGAGCTGAAGATTTAGTGCGAGTTGATTTCTATGTTGGTGGTGAAATGGTCGACGCTCTAAGTGTGATGTGCCATCGAACCGAGGCTGATACATTAGGTCGAGACGTAACGAAAAAACTCAAAGAGGTTGTGCCACGTCAAAGTTTTGAAGTCGCCCTACAAGCGGCGATTGGTGGAAAGTTCATTGCCCGTGAAACGATTGGAGCTTATCGAAAAGACGTAACGGGATATTTGTATGGTGGCGATGTGAGTCGTAAGAAAAAACTACTTGCCAAACAAGCCAAAGGTAAAAAACGTATGAAACGATTTGGTAAAGTTGATATTCCTAGTGAAGCATTTACGGTGATGTTGAAACGCGAGTAGTGTATAATCTAACTATGGAAATATCTACAAAAAAACATATTATCACGATTGGTGGACTATTAGGTTCGGGTAAATCATCAACAGCCAAACTTGTTGCTAAGCGACTTAATTATAAACATTATTCAGCCGGTGACTTGATGAGGCAGCTTGCTAAAGAGAACGGCATTGAGGATATTCGTACTTTCAATTTGACTCATAAGGATGATGATAAGTTTGATCGTATGGTGGATGATCGGACGCGGCAAGTCGGCGAAACAGAGAACGACATTGTTTTTGATGGTCATATGGCATGGTACTTTATCCCACAATCTTTTAAAGTATTTCTTGACCTTAGCGAAGAGGATGCAGCGAGACGAATAATTACTAACCTTGATGAAGCACGCAAATCTTCTGAAGAAATCGCGGATGATCTGGATGGCTATGTGAAACAATTGATCGAAAGAAAAGAAGGCAATATTAAACGGTATGATGCAATATATGGAGTTAATCCATATCTATCTGATAAATTTGATCTTGTCATTCGCACAAAGGACTATAGTCTCGAAAAAGTTGCCGAGGCAGTGATAGTAGCATATCAGGAGTGGTTGCATGGCTAGCACTCACCTTGATTGAGTGCTAATGATTTGCTATAATTAAGTCCATGACAGAGCGTCAAAGAGCTATCCTTTCAGCCATTATTGAACAATATGCCGAAATTGCCCTACCTGTCGGCAGCGTCACGCTAGCTAAGTTGTTTGGTGTGAGCAGTGCAACTATCCGTAGTGAGATGGCGCGACTAGAAGAAGCTGGCTATATAACTCAGCCGCACACCAGTGCAGGTCGTATCCCCACAGACAAAGGTTACCGAGCATACGTGAATGGTATTACGGAGGCTGAACTAAGCGACATGCCAAAACTCGATCGCAGTGCGAGAGCGATTGAGGCTAGAGTACTGCCAAATAGCAAACGAGCTGATCGAGCGATTCGGGGTGCAGTCGATAGCTTAGTAGAACTTACTCACAATCTTGGTCTTGCGACAATTGGCGACGAATTATATATGAACGGCATTGGTAATCTATTTAGTCAGCCAGAGTTTCTGCAAAGTAATCATACCCAAGCGGTGGCGATGCTAATTGACAATATTGAACCATGGTTACGTGAAGCCACACCGAATGAGCCGCTTAATGTTTTTATAGGTAGCGAGAATCCGGTTGGTAAAACGAGCGGTGCCTCACTAATTATTAGTCGTTTTCGATCACCATTTAGTGACAATAGCTACATCGGTGTATTAGGCCCAACAAGACAAGATTACGCAAGAACTATGCGTCTGGTACGACATGTTGGCACAATGCTTGAGCGAATGTTATAAATCAGAAAAAGTAAAGGAACTAAAAAAGTTATGGTAAAAAAAGCAGTAAACCAGTCGGACGATCAACAATTGATCGAGCTGACAGCTGATATTCAGCGTCTTCGAGCTGATTTTGAAAACTATCGAAAGCGCATTGAGACTGAAAAACAGATAGCACGTGAGCAGGGTGAGACTGCGGCCATCGCAAAACTATTGCCAATTATTGATACGATCGATCGTGCGGTTGCTCATACTCCTGACGATGTTTCACAACACCCTTGGGTGCTCGGTATTAAAGGCCTCATAAAGCAACTTGACACTATGTTATCGAGTCTCGACGTCAATCGTATTGAAGCATATGAAGGTGTTCATTTTAATCCCGAAATTCACCAAGCGGTGCAATTTGATGAGGACTCGGAGGGTGACATTGAGGTGGTTACTGAAGAGCTTCAAGCTGGTTATTTACACAAGGGCAGACCGATGCGACCAGCCATGGTTCGTGCTGGGCGAACGCAATCAAACAAAAACAAGAACAAGTACTAACACTAAAAGCTGCTTCATGTTATTGCTAGGAGTGTGACGAATCGCTTTACTGCTGTGAGGCTTGTTGTTTTTTTGACATCTTTCGACGAATAAAGTAGACAGCAGGTCCGACAATCAGCACAAGACCAATTACGAGCGGCAAGATGAAATTGATACCGGTGTCAACTAGACTTCCTCCAGATGAACCGCCGTTACTTCCACCGTCTGTACCAGTGGTACAAGCTTCGCCGACGTCGTAGCTGCCGGAACCATAGGTATTACAGTTGTAGACGGCTGCTAAGTTGATAAATAGTGTGTATGTGTTGTGTAGTTCTGTGTTCATAAAAGCTATTGTACTACATAGCGTAAGCAGTGTATACTACAAAATGAAAATACTTTAATGTAAGAGGGGAAATACACAATGCCTAGCCTAGGACCTGCAGAGCTTATTATTATTCTGCTTATTATCATCTTTTTGTTTGGCGCAAAGAAGCTGCCTGAACTCAGCCGTACGATTGGTTCATCAGTAAAAGAATTACGTAACGGTTTATCAGACAGTAAAAAGGATGACAACAAATCACAAAACGGATAAATCGCGGCCTTCAGAAACGTCACGTGTAGAGCAGCAAAATCTACCAACGTTTATGGACCATGTTGTTGAACTTCGGGGGAGGCTTTTTTGGGTTGCCGTCGCTTTTATCATATCGGCAGCGGCAGCCTATCCTTTCTATGAGCATTTGATCCATATAATTGTCGCGCCGCTCGGCAAACAAGAATTGTACTACACGACACCGGCAGGTGGTCTCAGTCTGATTATCAAGTTGTGTATGTATGCGGGCATTGTTGGTATGATGCCAGTGTTTATTTATCAATTCTATAAATTTATTTCTCCGGTAATGAGCCAAAAGAGTGCTCGAAACATTATTGGCTATACGACAGCTTCAGTGATCCTAGCGGCTGTCGGTATTGCGTTCGCTTACTTTGTAAGTTTGCCGGCCTCGCTTTACTTCTTGACAAATATTGAAGTCGATCAAGTAAGCGCCCTACTCACTCTCGATGCATATTTGTCGTTTATTGCAGCTTATATTATTGCAGGGGCATTCTTATTTCAATTGCCGCTCATTATGCTTATCATCAATTCGGTAACGCCGCTTACTCCTGGCAGATTGATGGGGTATCAGCGATTCTTGATCATCGGTGCTTTTATTGTCGCGGCAATTATTTCACCAACACCCGATGCGGTAAATCAAACGATATTAGCGGCGCCAATTGTACTGATGTACCAGCTAGGCATTATAATTTTATGGTTTAAGCACCGTAGATTGAAACGTAAACAACAAAGAGTTGTTAATAATACAATAATACATCAAGCACCAAAAGCAACGAAAACAGCCCCATCGTTTAATAGTATATCGAAAACAACAGGCTCAGCGCTATCTGTTTTTGCGTCGCAAAAAATCAAGCGGCCAGTAACTGCTTCTAGCACTCAGCTACAGATTCATACACCTAAGTCACAGGCTCAGCTTAGCAATCGTCCACGATTTCTTGACGGCGTTGCGCCTATTAAGCCTACTAATACGCGACAATTACTACAAAAAATCCCTCAAACGACAGTTGCGGTAGAACAAACTACTGTCAATAGACCATCCGTATCGACAGTAGTTTCAAGTAGTTCAAGACGTCCCGTTGATGGATTTTACATTCCTCCACGACACACTACAGCCACACCCCAACCTTTATCGCTTGCATCTCGAATGCCATCATTGGGTAGGATTTCGAACCGGACGGAGCAACCGCTTGATATTAAACCGCGACTGGCGCAAATACAGTAGTATCAAAAAACGCTTGCATCCACAAAACATTTTTGCTACAATTCTAGCTACGACGATATAAAAGATAAAAAAAGGATATAAAATGAAAGCCATCACTACTATCTTAGACCAGCAGATTGATAGAAAAGGATTTATTAAACAGCTTGGTCTTGGTACGGTTATGCTTTTCGGTGGCGGTCTGGTGGCTCGCACTCTAATGGGTGGACAAGCAGGACGCAAATCGAATGGCTACGGTTCAAGCGCATACGGCGGTAAGTAATCGTATTTGTCTAAAAATAGAGCATATGGTAATATACAGTGTATAAGAATATATTAGAGGGGAGAATAGGGAATAATGGCACGCTTACCACAACCTGGAGCTGACGATGGTCAGTGGGGAGACATTCTTAATGATTTTTTGATGCAAGCACACAATGCTGATGGAACATTGGCAGATAATGCTGTCACAGAGGGTGTGATCGCACCAAATTCTGTTACAACAACAACTCTATCGAGTGCAGGTGGCAACGACGGCGATGTTCTAGTGTACGATTCGTCATCGGCCAGCGGCATGACATGGTCAACTCCACCAAGTGGAACCGCCACTTTGAACGGTGATGTTACAGGGCCAACTAATGCAACAGTTATCGCTGATGGTGCAGTTACAAGTAGTAAACTGGCCGCGGCAGCAGTAGACGCTAGCAAGCTTAACATTGGCGGCACGCCATCGGCTAACGATATTGTAAGCTGGAATGGCACAAGCCTTCAGTGGGCTTCACCATCAACTACCAGTGCAGCGCTTAATGATCTTTCGGATGTTAGTACCTCTGGCGCGGCTAGTGGTATGGTGCTTGCCTATAACGGTACAAGTTGGGCACCTGCTGTAGGTGGAGGAGCGGGCGGTAGCGATAACTACACAGTTCGATCTGTTAATTCTAACACTACTGCGGCTGATCGCGAAATGCTACTAGTAGACTCTTCTGGTGGACTTGTCACCGTGACATTACCAGCTAGTGCTGCTGGTCTTCGAGTGGTTGTAAAACAGATGTCAAACTCAGGTATCGCTGCTCGCGTAGTTGCTGCATCTGGATTCATTGATGCTGCTAGCGAAGGCTCAACAGATATTGATATTCAGTACAAAGCAGTTACATTCACCTGTGATGGAACAAATTGGTACAGGATTTGGTAAAAAGGAAGGTAGTATACAATAATGGATCCAAACCTAGTTAATGTAGTCGATTTAAAAGACGTAAGCTATGTCACCCCCCTCGCCGATCGCCATATGTTTATGTATAATAACGCTACCGCTTCAAAGAAGTGGGAAAACAAGCCAATTACTGATATTGCGGCCCAGAGTATTGGCGGCGGTGTTGAAAAAGTACTCAAGGATACAGCAAATACAGCAACGTATCCACTAACGATTACAAATGCAAATGTGCTCGAAATAACGTTGGCAAATAACGTAATATTTACTTTGCCAACAACACCTGCTGGTACGGCGTGTTCATTCACGCTTTACGTAAAACAAGGTACAACAGCGCGAACTGTTACGTGGCCAAACTCGACAAAACTTAAATGGGCTGGTGGTACGGCACCGGTAGTGTCTACCGGTTCAGGCGCAATTGACATCTTCGTATTCGAGACGATTAACGGTGGTACGACGTGGTTTGGTTCATTAGTTGGTAAAAACTTTAGCTAGAGCTAACGACCAAAAAAAATAGCAGCCTCACCCTCGATGAGACTGCTATTTTGTTTGTGAGTAGTCCGAGAAAAACTACTTTTTATCGTCGACAACTTCGCCCTCAACGGCGTCATCATCTTTCTTATCGGTTTTCTTTGTTCCGCTAGCTGCATCTGATTCTTTTGCAGCGGCTTCATACATTTTTGCACCAATCGGCATGATTGTGTCTTGTAGTGTTTTGACGGCCGCCTCTAGCTCAGAGCTATCGCTGCTGTCAAGCTTTTTCTCGGCCTCGGTGACTGCATTCTCGATGGTTGTTTTGTCTTCATCGCTTAGTTTGTCTTTATACTCATCTGGCATTTTTTTTGCTTGATAGATAGTGTTTTCAAGCATGTTTTTCGCATCGACCGCTTCACGTTTTTTCTTATCTTCATCGGCGTGAACTTCAGCGTCCTTTTGAGCTTTTTCGATGTCATCTTTGCTCATATTACCCGAATTTTGAATCGTAATGGACTGTTCTTTGCCGGTGCCTTTATCTTTGGCGGTGACATTAAGGATACCATTTGCATCGATATTAAAAGTTACTTCAATTTGTGGTATCCCCCTAGGGGCAGGAGCGATACCATCAAGTATGAACTTCCCGAGGCTTTTGTTATCGGCTGCCATTTCACGTTCACCTTGCAATACGTGAATTTCCACTTGAGGCTGATTGTCGGCGGCTGTGCTGAATGTTTCAGACTTACTAGTAGGTACTGTCGTGTTACGCTCAATTAGCTTTGTTGACACGCTACCCATGGTCTCAATACCTAAGGAGAGCGGTGTTACGTCAAGCAGGAGTACATCTTTGACATCGCCAGCTAACACACCGCCCTGGATCGCAGCGCCCACAGCAACGACCTCGTCGGGATTGACACCTTGCATTGGATCTTTACCAAATAGTTTCTTGACACGCTCGACCACGGCTGGCATACGGGTCATACCGCCCACTAGAACGATTTCGTCAATATCTTTTTTAGATAGCTTAGCGTCTTTTAAGGCTTTTTCCACTGGGCCATCGAGGCGATCAAGCAGATCAGCCACCAGGCTCTCAAGTTTGGCACGTGAAAGCTTTAGTTCAAAGTGCTTAGGTCCGTCAGCATCAGCAGTGATAAATGGAATATTGACTTCATATTCAGTTGTTGTTGAAAGTTCTTTCTTTGCTTTTTCAGCCTCGTCTTTTAGTCGCTGCATTGCAGCGTTATCTTTCTTAAGGTCGATACCATCGCTCTTTTTAAATTCGTCGATAAAGTAGTTGACAATTGTATTGTCAAAATCTTCACCACCAAGGTGAGTGTCGCCGTTGGTGCTTTTAACTTCAAACACGCCGTCACCGAGTTCGAGGACTGATACATCAAAAGTTCCTCCACCAAGGTCGAAGACAACAATTTTTTCTTCTTTACCTTTGTCAAGACCGTAAGCGAGAGCAGCTGCAGTAGGTTCATTGATGATGCGTTTTACTTCAAGTCCAGCAATTTTGCCTGCGTCTTTGGTTGCTTGGCGCTGCGAATCGTCAAAGTATGCCGGAACGGTAATGACTGCCTCAGATACTTTTTCTCCCAAAAAACTTTCGGCGTCAGCCTTTATCTTACTAAGAATCATGGCTGAGACTTCTTCAGGAGTGTACTCTTTGTCACTCATTTTAACGGCTACACCGTTTTTATGCCTTACAATTTTAAATGGCATAATATCGATGTCTTTTTGTACATCTTTATCTTCGTGCTTACGCCCAATCAAACGCTTGACGCCAAAAATCGTGTCTGTTGGGTTAGTAACGCGTTGACGTTGAGCCACTTGTCCAACAAGTCGCTCTCCTTTTTTATTGATAGCAACTACACTTGGTGTCGTGCGGTTACCCTCGGCATTCGCAATAACTTCTGGTTTGCCAGCAACTAAATGCGCAAATGCGCTGTTCGTTGTACCAAGGTCGATTCCAATAATTTTACCCATATATTTCCTCCTACTATATGTATATTATCTAGGGCTATTTGTCCTATTTTAGCACTCTATTGATTAGACTGCTAGTATTTTCATTGTAAATGAATTAGCACTCTCATGTCAAGAGTGCTAATAATGAAAAATAGAATAACGTGTTGGCATACTATCTTACGCAGGGCTGTGTCTAGATAGATTTTTTGGAGTGATGCGTTAAATATACCTAATAACCTGGTACACCATGCATGCGGACGGGGTGGGATTCTCCCCCATGTCGTAGCCACTTCAGCTGGGTGCACACAGGTAGCAGCTCTCGTGCGTCGATCGAGCGCTTCGATAAATGTCTTCCATGGAAAGAGCTCAGGTTGGCCTGTCCAACGGTTTCGCCAATTAGAACTCGTACAATCCCAATTAGCAGTACCTGGAGCTAAGCTACCATTAACACCATCAACAAACCGGTAAAACTGGACAATTCGCCATATGCCAGGAGGAGGGCTTAAATAATCGGCGAGTTCATCTGGTGAATCATGATATTCTGGGTCGCCAAAACCATTATTTACGTTAACTGAGTAACAGGCGGCCGTAGTATCATTACAACGTCCACCTTTAGTTGAGTAGGCATAAATATCATGACCACTTGCATTAAGGCTAGCTGAAGTGTTTTGCTGTCTCAGCGTACAGTACTGACGCCCACCGGCAAAATATTGATTGACAATGGGAGGTCCGGCTGCAGTTTGCGGTCCACCGGGGTAGTTAAAACACCCCCACCCATTCATATGTCCTTTGCTCTCTAGGGTAATCAGGGTTTGACCACTTTCTACGTATCGTTCGTGGTTAGTGGTAAGGTTTATAAATTTCTCGTATGACTTACTTTGTGAAATAAAATGCCATCCATAGTTATCTCGCAAGTTTGCCATGTCATCCCAGGAGGCTGACGAATAGTAACCAAGGTTTTTTCTGGTTGATTGACTTGTGCGATCCATTACGACACCACCTACGCCAAATAAACCACGGGTCTGTAATTCATTAGCAGCATCAAATAAAGTCTTAGTTTTACCGACAATTGGGCTACCTTTCACCAAAGCTTGATAGTTTGTCCGTCCAAACATAATAGTAATGAAGCCACCGGCTGGCAGTGAAGCCCTCGAGCTACGTGGTACTCTTTGCAATCGACGTGATCCAAGGCTCATTTTTTTCCTCTCACACTTGTTATTATAAAATATCATAACATAGTGCTTGAGCTTTCAGTACAATAACGATACAGTAGTAGAAGATGAATTTGCAAAATAAACTATCAGCGTTAATCAAAGGTGATGTGCAAACTGACACACCAACACTTGAGTTTTACAGTCATGATGCAAGTTTGTTCGAACTACGACCGCAGGCAGTAGTTTTTCCAAAGAATGCCGATGATGTTCAGGCGCTTGTAAAGTTCGTGGCTGAGGCTAAAAAAGACAATCCCAGTCTTAGCATAACCGCTCGGTCGCGTGGAACCGATATGTCCGGCGCCGCAATAGGCGAGTCAATTATACTTGACAGTAGTCGTTATATGACCAAAATTTGGAATGTCTCGCGAGAATCGGGACGTACACAACCAGGGGCAATGTATCGCGATTTTGAAGTACAAACTTTAAAGCATGGCTCATATATGCCGAGCTACCCTGCTAGTCGTGACCTCGCGGGAATGGGCGGCATTATCAATAACAACTCGGGTGGAGAGAAATCGCTCCGCTTTGGCAAGACAGCTAGTTACGTTACAGAACTAAAAATGGTGTTAGCTGACGGCAACGAATATAAAATAAAGCCGCTGAAGAAAGCTGACATGGTACGCAAAATGAGCCAAGGCGACTACGAGGGAAATATTTACAAAAAGACATTTGATTTAATCGAAAAAAACTACGATATAATTCAGGCTGCAAAGCCAAACGTTAGCAAAGACTCAACCGGCTATCATGTATGGGATGTTTGGAATCGTGAAACCGGTGTATTCGATTTAACCAAGCTATTTGTTGGCGCCCAAGGTACGCTGGGTATTATGACAGAAGCCGAGCTCAAACTTGTGCCAGAGCAAAAACACACTGGTCTACTGGTATTGTTTTTACGTGACACAAAGAAACTAGGTCAACTTGTTAATAGTGTTCTTACTCACCAGCCCAGTGCTTTTGAGTCATTTGATGACACTACACTGCTTCTATCAATAAAATTTATGCCATATTTTTTAAAAATGCTTGGCCTCACTAAATTTATCAAGTTACTTTTTAGCCTTATTCCGGATGCTCTACAGCTATTGCGCGGAATTCCCAAAATGACTTTAATGGTGCAGTTTGAGGGCGATAGTGAAGATGAAGTGCGTATGAAAATCACTACGCTGCACCGCGCTCTATCTAAACATCGTGCTCGCTACGAAATTAACGGCTTTGAAGAAACACCTACAGCTGGAAAAAGTGAAAAATTTTGGATTATGCGCCGACACAGTTTTAACTTACTGCGTAGTAAGGTGAAAGATAAGCACACGGCGCCATTTATAGACGATTTCATTGTCCCTCCGTCTATGCTTCCACTATTCTTGCCTAAATTACGTAAAATCATCAAAAAATATCGTCTGTTTGCAACCATACAAGGTCATGTTGGCGACGGAAATTTTCATGTCATTCCCTTGATGAAAATCGAAGACCCCAAAGAACGTGCCAAATTAGAACCATGCATGAAAGAGGTAAACAGCCTAGTGCTTGCCCACGGCGGCAGTGTATCCGGTGAACACAACGACGGTATGGTACGTGGACCATGGCTGGAGGCCCAGTATGGTATAGAAGTAGTTGATATTTTTCGACAGATAAAACACATCTTTGATCCTGAAAATATTTTTAATCCCCATAAAAAAACTGATGCAACTTGGGACTTTAGCTTCAGTCATGTGAGAAAGTCATTTTAGCTTATGAGCTGGTTTGATGATTTTATTGTAGACAAAATTGATCAGTTTGAAAAGGCGGTCAATTCAGTAGCGAACTCGCTCGATTCGTCGGTCGAAAAAGCTGAGAAAACCACTGATTCAATCGATAAAAAAGCTAAAACTCTTGCCAAGCGAGTTGACTTTGCTTCTAAATCAGCCGAAAAACGTATTAATAAAATCACGCCCTCGTCAAATCGTAACTCGTCTTGGGATATCAAGCCCTCGCAACGCCACAAAACTGTGCAGATTCCTCCACGGGAAATAAACTAAACTAAATCTTTAGCACTCTTGCACGCGGAGTGCTAAAACGGTAAAATAAAGTAATGACTAAACGTGACTACTATGAAGTGCTGGGTATATCAAAAGGTGCCTCGGCAGACGAGATAAAAAAAGCTTTTCGTAAATTGGCTATTCAGCACCATCCTGATAAAGAGGGAGGTGATGAGACGAAGTTTAAAGAAATTAACGAAGCCTACGAAGTGCTAAAAGATGCTCAAAAACGTCAACGCTATGATCAGTTTGGACATGCAGGCGTAGGCAACGCTTCAGGTAGCGGCGGTAATCCATTTGAAGGTTTTGGCGGATTTGGTGGTCAAGGCCAAAATATTCATTTTGATTTTGGTGACGGCGGGCTTGGTGATATTTTTGGTCAGTTTTTTGGTGGCGGATTTGGCGGTAATAATCGGGGTCCACGACGTGGTCGTGATGTCGAAACTAAAGTTACGCTAACATTTGAAGAGGCTGTGTTTGGTGTTGAAAAAGAATTGCGACTGACTCTTGATACAGAGTGCCATCATTGCAAGGGTACGACAGCCGAACCTGGCTATAGTCTAAAAGTCTGTGATATGTGTAAAGGATCGGGCCAACAAACCAAGGTGATGAACACGATGTTTGGCGCTATTCAGCAAGCAGTTGTTTGTGAAACGTGTCGCGGTAGTGGTAAGGTACCTGAAAAAGTCTGTACGGTTTGTAGCGGTAAAGGTGTTGAGAGGCGCGAACAAACAATTAAAGTAAAAATACCAGCAGGTATTGATGATGGTACGACAATTCGGCTGCGTGAACGCGGTGAAGCCATTGGCGATGGTCAGCGTGGTGATCTCTATGTTCAGATACGCGTAAAAGCACACAAAAAATTCACCCGCGAAGGCGATCTGATTTTGAGTGAAGAGCATGTCGGCATGATCGATGCTGCACTTGGTGCCGAAATTGAAGTCGAAACGGTTGATGGTACTGTTACTATGAAAGTGCCAAGCGGTACGCAGAGCGGCACAGATTTTAAGCTATCTGGCCACGGCGTCCCACACTTACGCAGTGATAGCCGCGGCGCACATATTGTCAGTATTATTGTCGACACGCCGACGAAACTTAGTAAAAAGCAAAAAGAATTACTGGAGCAGTTTGATTCTGCAAAAAAACGAGGTATATTCTCATAGCCACCTTTGAGCCGACTATTCTCAATTTTAGCTTGCGCTTGGGGTGTCTACATAAACGTATCGATGTAATTTTGAGATGATAGTCTAATGAGCAAATGGTTAGTTATTACGACGGATGAAGATAGGTCAATTGATCTGTTTCGCAACGAAGACGTTGACATTATTTACTATGCACAGCATCCAAAAAAAGAGGCAAACTACGACGTCATATACTTTCGAGATCCGTTTAATACTCTGGAGTATTCTGTAGAGGAGCTTACTTCGTATGTAGAGTTCATCCAATCTGTATACCCAAATGCCTACTATGTTGATGACACTCAATCGATTGATGATCTTTTGTTTGAGGATAAATGGGTACAGTACAAATTGTTACAGGATTTCATGCCGAGCACAGCTCTACTAAAGCAGGACATGAATGTTAGAGGCATGATTATTAAACAACGAATATCCTCGCGTGCACGAGGCATATATTTTGAAATACCACAAGTTGAACCATGGGGGCTAGATAACTATATTGTGCAGCCCCGGCTACCTATACGAACAGAATATAGGGTGTACACGATCGGGAATACTGTATTACCTGAAGCAACCATAAAAACAACCAAGTCGGAGTCGAACAAGGTGAAAGCTAAAGAAGCTATTAGTATTTCGAGCAGACTACGTGAGTATGTAGAAGCTGTAATTGCGTTGCTACCGAAAATGGATATGCTTGGACTCGATATTTGTCAACTGGATGACGGTAGCTACACACTTTTGGAAGCAAACAAATCACCTCAGTTTTTACGCTATAACGAGCTGACTGCGATTAACTTGTTTGAAGAATTGAGATCTAATCTGGCGAATAATGGCAAAATCATTTAAATAATATTATAGTATATTTATAACAAATGCGCAAATGAACACAACTGGCACGACGATCTAGATAGGTTTTATTTACGAAGCTATTAAGGTTTGTGTAGCCGCTGAAGTTGATAATGGTGCGCAGATCATCAACGTGACAAGTGATATATCGTCAAAAGATGATACAGTTTCGTTCAAACTGTTCGATTACAGGCACGCCGATTATACTGGAAATACGCTATAATTGCCAGTAAGAGATAATTGAGAAATGGGTAACTCAACGGATACACTTGAATACAGGTATGTTGTTGAGCTTGAAGTAGGGGGTAACGAATTGTTGCTGAGTTTACTCTTGCTAATAGATCAAAATAAAGGTATCCAATCTTATTAAGCCGAAATATGCTGGATAAACGGTTCAATGAATTATTATATGGGTATTGTTTTTGCTGCCGAAGATTATGATATGGATAGAGCAGTTTACGAACGTATGGATATTGATACGTTAGAGGCGGTAATGATCGGGAAATATGATCCGACGAATCCGATTCAGGTGGCAATTGTTAAAAAATACGCAAGCGAACACGATATTGACTAATATAATGTAATATTATACAATCATAATAAAGTTAATCTAACTGACTGATTGGAGGTGGCGATGCTCAAGCCGACTGCTGCTGGTATCTCTGAGGCGTTGAGGCGTCGCGGAGCGTTCATAGAGGTGCTTGACGCTTCAAAAGGGCTGTTTTCATATAGTTTCCCCGGACAGATGACTGGCTATTTTGTAGGTTCGATACCTATGAAGACTAGTCGAGCAGGGGTTATGTGTGCCCATGATAAACGGTTAAGTCGACAGGTTGCAAAGCGGTATAACCTCAATGTGCCGACAGAAATTCTTACGAACGATAAAGAGAGAGCTGAAAAGTTTCTAAGTAAGCACCGCACGGTTGTTGTTAAACCGCTGGACGGTGCTCGTGCCCGTGATGTGACAACCAACATATCAACCTCAAGTCAGCTCAGGAAAGCCATTACGCTAGTTGAAAAATCTTCCAAGGTTTTAATACAAGCAGAAGTCGGCGGCAATGATGTAAGAGCTCTGTGCGTTGATGGTAAATTTGTCTACAGTTTTTCTCGGCTTCCTGCGACTGTAATAGGCGATGGCAAGCACAATATAGCAAAGTTAGTGGAGCTGGAAAATGTGCGCCGTAAGGGAGACCCGACTGTATATGAGATTGATACCAATCAAGTCAGAATCTATTTAGGCAAGACGATTACAGGTCTTCCTCGAAAGGGTGAAATTGTAAGAGTATGCGGACCGTGCAATTTCAGTCTTGGCGGAATGGTAGATTTACACCCACGACCACTTCCTAGAAAGATTGAAGCAGGAATTATCGCCATGTCAAAAGAGCTCGGTCTGGCGATATCTGCGTACGATTTTATGGTCAGTGATTATGATAACGCCGATGACTGGGTATTTATTGAAGTCAACTCTAGTCCAGCTATTTTGCAGCACAGAACAGATGTTTTTGATATGATTGCAGTAGCAGCCAAGCAAGAAAGGATATAATGACAGTGAAAGTAATGATTGGCAAGACCCGCAAAATCAATCTGATTGGTCATTCAAGTGGCGTGCCGGCAAAAATTGATACCGGAGCTGATAGTTCGTCCGTTTGGGCTAGTAATATCTTGGTTACAAAAGATGGAACACTTAAATTTACATTGTTTGACAAGGGTTCAGAGTTTTACACCGGCGAGGTGCTGGAGCGTACTGATTATAAAGTTGCTCAAGTGGCAAGTTCTAGCGGTCACGTACAGATTCGTTATCGAACACACCTGGTGATTCGCCTCGGTGGTAGGCGCATGAAGGTTTTGTTTAATTTATCTGATCGATCACGCAATAAATTTCCAATTCTAATCGGTAGACGTACGATATCAGGTAAATTTTTGGTTGATGTGACAAAAGGGATAAAGACCGAAAAGCGTTTTAACAATACTACGCTCAATCGTGAACTGCGTACTGATCCCTATAAGTTTTATAAAAAATACCACGTGAAGTCATAAAAGAATGTTAGGCTAAGAGTATGAAGATTGCAATTTTATCGAATGGAACCGGCAACTATAGCACCAGGCGCCTCAAGGAAGTTGCCATACAGCGCGGTCACGATGTCAAAGTTATTAAATATCGGGAGTGTTATGCGAGTATTGAACAGAACAACCCAACAGTAAGCTATCGCGGTGAAGATTTGGGCATGTACGATGCAATCATTCCGCGTATCGCTAGCTACATGACAAAATATGGCACAGCGATTGTTCGCCAACTTGAGATGCAGGGAGTTTATACGGTTTCAAGCTCGATTGCGATTACTAGAAGCCGAGACAAGCTGCGCAGCATGCAACTGCTAGCCAAAGCTGGTGTTGGTATTCCAAAGACGGTATTTAGTCGCAACTCGACCGATATTGATGACTTGCTCGAAAAACTAGGTGGAACACCGGTCATTATAAAGCTTGCGCGCGGCACTCATGGTAATGGTGTGGTGCTCGCGGAAACCAAAAAAGCAGCTAAATCTGTACTACAGGCGTTTTATCTTTCTAATGAGGATGGAACCAACATTTTACTACAAGAGTATATCGAAGAATCAGCCGGTACCGATGTTCGTGCACTCGTGGTGGGTGGTCGGGTAGTTGCGAGCATGCAACGTCAGAGTCTTGACGATGATTTTCGTAGTAATCTTCATAAAGGCGGTGAGGGTGCAGCAGTTAAACTGACAGAAGAAGAGCGTAAGATGGCGATTAAAGCAGCCCGCGCAATGGGCCTGAATGTTGCCGGTGTTGATCTGATGCGCAGCACTCGTGGTCCACTTGTACTTGAAGTAAACGCTAGTCCTGGGTTCGGTATTGAAAAAATTACAGGCCGAGACGTAGCAACACCTATCATTGAATATATTGAGCAAAACGCTAAACGGACTCCAAAAAAAGACAAAATCGGCGCATAGCACTATAATATGTTGCTATACTAGGAACGTGACATTTTTAATTGTACTGGGCTTTTATTTTGCAGCGTTATTTCTGCTATTTTTCATAAGCAAACGGCACATTGGCATGCCAGCTCTTGGTCTTACGGCAGGTGCGGTGATTGCAAAATTATGGACAGGATCACTAACACCGATTGTCGAGAACGCCGGACTCGTCATTGAAAAACCACCACTAACTAGTGTTGTCGCTGTTGTGCTTACTCTATTGCCTGCGTTGATTGTGATGTCACGAGCAACTAAAGCTCACTCAATGGGCCATCAAATTTATAGCAGCATAGTCTTTGCTGCCTTAGCGGTGATGCTTACCTATGCAGCATTTGCTGGTGCCGTCGTACTTGATGAGACGAGTAAATCGATCGTATTAAAGCTGTTACCATACGATTCGATCGTAATTACGACATGTATTGTTTTGGCGCTAGTTGACGTGGTATATCACCGTAAACATCGAGTTCATTCTAAACACGACTAACTGAGTAGCTTACAAGAAAAATACCGCACTTATTGTGAGGTATTTTTCTTGGAGGGCCCACCGAGGCTTGAACTCGGGACACCCTGCTTAAAAGGCAGGTGCTCTAACCAGCTGAGCTATGGGCCCACAACAACTGTTCAAGTATATCAGTTTCAATTTATCACTGTCAATACAGAGGTGCTGGTACAATAAAATCATGCAGCTTTGGCAGATTACATTTCCAGTGCATGCAACATGGCAGTTTACGACACTATGTAGTTGCATTGTAGTGGGTTTAGCGTTAAGCGCGAGCGACTGGTCGAGCATATTTGCGCTGTGGCTCTGGACGGTCACGGGTATATTTTTGGGATTAATCGCTATTATAAAACAACAACAATGGATGCTGGTATTATCGGCCTGTGGCGGATTGCTTATTGGCCTCTCATGCGGTGCGATCGATACAAGCTCACGAGTGATTTACGAACAGCTTGTTGGCAGTACATTGACACTTACTGGTACTGTTAGCGAAGATGTTGATAAGGGAAAGCATGGCGAGTTATTATTGCGTCTAGAGAATGTTCACGACGATTCAGGATCTTTACCGGCTATGATATGGGTAACGCTGGGAACAGAGGCCAATGTTCATCGTAGTGACGAGTTGACAATTCAAGGTAAATTGAGTGAAGGTTTTGGCAGTTTTGGTGCTAGTATGTACCGTGCTAAAGTACTTAGCATCCAGCGTCCACAGCCTGGTGATGTAGCGCTCGTGGTGCGTGATGATTTTGGTGACAAGGTGCGCAGAAGTGTTGACGAACCAGCAGCAAGTCTGGCGATGGGGTACCTAGCTGGACAACGTCGCGGCTTGCCAGAAGAGTTGGATGCGTCTCTAAAAACCGCCGGTCTCACACACATTGTTGTGGCGAGCGGCTATAACCTCACGATTCTAGTCAGAGCAATTAAGCGCTTTTTTGAAAAAAGATCGCGCTACGCAACGATATTTTTATCGGCTGTTTTAATTGTCGGATTTATTATGATCACTGGACTTAGTCCGAGTATGACCAGAGCTGGTTTAGTAGCAGGACTTGCTCTGCTGGCGTGGTATTTTGGCAGGACGCTTCACCCAGTTACACTACTTGCGTTTGCAGCCGCCGTCACAGGCTTATTTGATCCAAGCTACGTCTGGGGCAATGTTGGATGGCAATTGAGCTTTGCAGCTTTTGGTGGAGTTATGATCGTGGCACCACTCCTACAAGCATATTTTTTTGGTGAAGCGAAACCCTCTTTTATTCGCCAAATTGTCGGTGAGACTTTGTCGGCGCAGATCGTTACGGCACCACTTATTCTGTATCATTTTGGCACTATTTCGAACGTCGCTTTGATTGCTAATGCTTTAATATTACCACTGGTTCCACTCGCAATGATCTTAACTTTTATCACTGGAATACTCAACTACACCTTTCCGTTATTTGCTGTTTTAGTGGCGGTACCGTTAAAGTGGTTGCTCGATTATATGATTATGGTAGCTTCGACAGCTTCGGGCGTGTCTTGGGCACAAACGTCGCTATCGTTACCACTATGGGGTATGATACTAGGGTTTTTGGTGATCATTACAGCATGTTGGTGGATGAAACGCGCAACAAGATTCCATCTACGAAAAGTTAATATCATAGAGTGATATAATAGATTTAAAGAGATACAATTACTAACACCGAAAGGATTTTTTGTCATGTCAGGACATAGTAAATGGTCGAAGATCAAACGAGATAAAGGCGCAAATGATGCTAAGCGCGGTGCGGTTTTTACTAAAATTGGTAACATGATTGCAATTGCTGCCAAGCAAGGGGCTGATCCAGCTATGAATCCTGGGCTCGCGCTTGCGATTGAAAAAGCACGTGCCGCAAATATGCCAAAAGATAATATCCAACGCAGTATTGATAGAGCGGCTGATAAAAATGCAGCAACGTTAGAGGAGATCACATACGAAGGGTACGGACCGGGGGGTGCGGGAATTATCATTGAAACCGCTACTGACAATCGCAACCGTACATTGCCGGAAGTTAAAACAGCACTAACAAAAAACGGTGGTTCAATGGCAGAAACCGGTAGTGTTAGCTTTCAATTCACTCGAAAAGGAGTATTGCGTGTAGCGGCTAGCGGTGAAGAAGCCTTACTTAGCGTACTTGATGCTGGGGCCGAAGATGCTAGCGAAGAAGACGGAGATATTATTGTGTATACTGACATGAAGGATCTTCATGCGGTGCGTTCAAAATTAGAAGCAGCTAATTTAAAAGTACTTGATGCTGAACTTCAGTATGTTGCGAATAACGAGGTGAGTGTTGCTGATAAGGAGGTTGCGGCAAAAATTATGAAGGTACTCGATGCGCTCGATGATCTTGATGATGTGACCAACGTACACACTAATGCAGATATCACAGTAGATGTATAGTAGTTGACAAGCATAAGCATGTAGCCTATACTACGGCACATGATAGCGCGCGGAGATAGGTTGTGTCAGCGCGGTGGGAAAGTCCTAGTCTTGTTGAGTATGTGTATTTTGACGGTTGTTGCAGTGCCAATAACGGTGGTGGCTGAAGAAGCAGTGCCAATCGAAGACGGTGTTACCCAGAATATTACATCACCTACCTCAGACGAGACAACACAGCCAGAATCGGAATCTCAAACTAGTATAGCTACGTCTAGTGATTTAAGTCTGTCGTCTCCTCAAACTCCTGCCGATAGTGATATGGTATCTGTGGCTCCGGCTCCAGTTCAAAAAACTCAGTCGCCAACCTCCTCAAAGGCAGCAGAAATAGTACAGAATAAGTCCATGCAACCACAAGCCCAAGCAGTCACTGCCCAGCCTTCGCCAGTGGTTGCGAATGATGCAGTTGTTGTTTCGAGCCTAAAATTCACCCAAAATAAAGGTTTTGACTACATTGAAGTGTTTAATCGTGAGGATACAATTGTTGCAGTTGACGACATGGTGGTACGGTTACTTTATGCCGATACTGCAACTGATTATCAGTGCGATATTACGCTTAGGGGCTATATGCTACCACAAAATTACGTTAGTTTTCGTCAGGACTCTGACGGTAGCGACGGTACGTATTCTTTTAGTGGCTGCGCCAACCCAGTAGGCGACGTATTCGATAAGGAGATTCAGGTTTGGCGTGACGAGACTTTGATTGAAAGTGTGCGAATACTTGCGGCTGATTTTCCGACAAGCGGATGTACGGTAACTTGTGCGTGGGAGCGCAAAGGCTTTACCGCTACCTATAGCAAAGGAGTTTTTGCAAGCGACTTTAAAAAATCAACCAGAACAGATGTTTTATATACCAGCGCTTTCTACGAAGTACCCACAGAAACAAACCTGCAGATAGTTGAAGTTTTACCACATCCAATACTGTGCTCGGTCGGCAGTAATCAGCCTAGCTGTCGTCCGTATGTGAAGGTAGTGAATACGAGCAATGAACCAGTTGATCTGTCACGGTTCAGGTTGCGCAGCGGTAGTATTACGTCAAGGCCGTCAAGTTATAACACATCAGCACTTTCTGGCATTGTTCAAGCAAATTCATTTACGGTAATTACTCAAAATGCAGAGAGTGGTATACTTGCAATCAATGATACTGATGGAGCGACTTGGTTTGAAGATATGTTTGGTGTAAAAACGTACACAAATAACGACACCCCTTACATGGATGCAGAGCTGGTTGCTCATATTGGACGATCGTGGGCGTTTGATTCAAGTGATAGCACGTGGAAGTGGGCAACGCCTTCGCCACACACATCCGAGAACAATTTTACTGAGCCAGGTAAAGGTGGAAACAATACTATTGAAAAATCTGTGCTCAAACCATGCAAAGACGGGCAGTATCGTAGCGAAGAAACTAATCGTTGTCGATCGATTAGCCTAGGAGGTGGTATTTTGCAACCCTGCAAGGAGGGCCAATATCGTAGCGAGGAGACGAATCGTTGTCGATCAATTGCATCGACTGCAGCAGCTGTTTTAAAACCGTGTGCAGATGACCAATTTCGTAACCCTGAGACCAATCGCTGTAAAAAAATTGCGAGTAGTGAGGATATTTTACAGCCATGCGATGCTGGTTTCGAGCGTAATCTTGAAACCAATCGATGTCGCAAGATCACTGCATCCAATAGTGTGCCGTTGGCTAGTTTTCCAATTGAAAAAGTGACAGAAGGAGCTAAGGTTTTTGCTGCCTGGTGGGCGCTTGGTGGAGTATTGTTGCTTGGTGCTGGCTACGCAATCTGGGAATATCATCGCGAGATAGCCGCATCATTCAAAAGGATTGCAAGTAGAGGCAAATCTGAGTGAGAATAATCGGAATTGATCCTGGTACAGGTATTTTAGGTTTTGGGGTTATTGATGTACGTGCTCGGAAAATGAATTTAGTGACTGCTGGTGTCATACGCACGCCCGCGCATACATCGCTATCGGTGCGACTTGAAGAAATATGGATAGGGTTAAATGAAATTATCGACGAAACAAAGCCAGAAATAATGGCAATTGAAAAACTATTTTTTGCACAAAATGTTACAACGGCAATTAGTGTGTCACATGCACGCGGTGTGGCAATGCTTGTTGGTCAGTTGGCTAATATGCAAATCGAGGAATATACACCGCTACAAATAAAACAAGCAATGACAGGCTATGGCAGGGCAACAAAAAAGCAAATTCAAGAGATGGTACGCCTACAGTTGAATCTTAATGAGGTACCAAAGCCTGATGATTGTGCTGACGCTCTGGCTGCCGCGATAATGTGCGGATTCAGCATGCCTTCAGCAAGCGGTGTATAATAGATAATCGTGAGACAGATTAGAAAAGGCCGCTACACAAGACCAATTACAACTGTTACAAAAGTTCGTCGTGGCACGAAGCGGCGTTTTCGTTGGTTTCGCAAGTTATCGCGGCGAAAGAAATTTGCCGTTATATTTACTCCGATACTAGCCTTTCTAGTCATAACTCCCATAGTAACATATGCTTATTATGCGAAAGATATTGCAAATCAAGAGCGATTGATGAACCGAAATAATACGGGAATTGCCTTCACTGATAAAAACGGTACTGCTTTTTACACTATTGGTCGAGCTGAGCGGCGGACGATGGTAAAGCTAGCCGATATTTCAGATAATGTTGAAAAAGCAGTAATTGCTTCAGAGGATAAGGATTTTTACAAGCACGAAGGTTTCAATCCGATTAGTATTATGAAGGCACTCTTTACTAATATTTCTGCTGGAAGTTTGAATAGTTACGGTGGTTCGACGTTGACACAGCAGTTAGCAAAAAACACTTTGTTGTCCGAAAACAAAACATTCATGCGAAAATACCAAGAATTAGCTGTGGCAATCGCGATTGAACGCGAGTATTCGAAAGATCAGATTTTAGAAATGTATCTAAACTCAGTCTACTATGGCGAAAATGCGTTTGGAATTGAAGATGCGGCAAGAACGTACTTTAACAAATCACCTAAAGATTTAACGCTTGGTGAAAGTGCAATGTTGATCGGTGTGTTACCGGCACCAAGCGCCTACTCACCAATTAGCGGGAATAGCGAGTATGCGCGTGAACGACAGACAACTGTACTAACACGAATGGAAAAGAACGGTTTTATAAATAGTCAACAAATGAAAGATGCTTTGGGTGAAAATCTTGGCTATGCAAATCCTGAAAGTTCGACGCCAAAAGCGCCTCATTTTGTCGAAATGGTGTTAAAAGAACTTGAAGGCAAGTATGGTGAAGAAGTGGTGATGCGTTCAGGCTATCAAGTTAAAACAACGCTCGATCTAAACGCTCAAAACAAGCTCGAAGAAAGTATGGCTACTAACATTGCTCACATTAGAGCTAACGGTGGTTCAAATGCGGCTGGTGTCGCCATTGACCCTAAGACAGGTGAAGTGCGTGCATTGGTTGGTAGTGCTGATTACAATAACGATAAATGGGGCAAGGTAAATATGGCGCTGTCGTCGCGACAGCCTGGTTCAAGTTTTAAGCCTATTTACTATTCAGCGGCGCTAGCGGAAGGCGTGATTACACCAGCCACAATTTTTCGTGATGAGCCAATTAATATTGGCGGCTATAGCCCGAAAAATGCTCTGCGAAATTATAATGGGGATGTGACAGTCCGTAAAGCACTTAATTGGTCACTCAATATTCCAGCAGTGAAGATCATGCAGGAATATAGCGTTGATAAATCAGTTGAGGCGGCTAATCGTATGGGTATTACAACCATTGGTAAGAATAAAACATATGGATTAAGTTTGGCCTTAGGTTCAGCTGAGGCAACACCACTTGCAATGACTAACGCATACGCAGCGTTTGCTAATGGCGGTAAGCAGTTTAATACTTCGATTATCTCAGAAATTCAGGATAAGTTTGGTAAAAAAATATTCAAAAACAAACAGCTATCGAAACAAGTTATTAGCCAGGGTGGGGCCTACTTAATTTCAAGTATTTTGTCAGACAATCAAACCCGTGGAAGTATGTTTGGGTCGGCATTGAATATCAGTGGTCACACCGTAGCGGTGAAGACGGGGACAACCGATAATAGTGTTGATGCTTGGACGATTGGCTATACGCCTAGCTTGGCAATTGGTGTTTGGGTGGGAAACAATGACAACACAGCGATGTACAGTGGTGGTTCAGATATGGCTGGTCCAATTTGGCGTCACACTATGCAATCGATTTTGGCCGATCAACCAAACGAGCAATTTACTCAGCCAAGTAGCGTAGTATCGCGTGCGACGTGTTATAGCAATTACGGTATTGCAACCAACAATATTACTGATGGCACTTTCCAAGAATATTACCTGTCGAGTGCACTACCATCAAAAACTTGTGAACCGGCAAAACCAAAACCAATTGAGGTTTGTAATTTGCAATCGAAGAAGACAGAAACAATTGACGAAAAAGATTTCGATAACACTAAGTATTCGAAGAATCTTGATGATTGTAAAGAAGAGCCAGCAATAATAGAAGTTTGTGAAATTTTAACGGGTGAGGTAGTGGAGATTAAAGAAGAAGATTTTGATGAGACGAAATACAGTAAGGATACGGAAAATTGCTCGCCCCCATCAACACCAGAACCTCCACCTGGGCCAATAACTCCTCCACCTGCAGATTAGTGATTTTTTATCTCTGATATAATAACGGTATGATTGCACGGCTTCATGGAAAAATTGTTGAAAAATTTGCCGGCAGTTTAGTTGTAGATGTGGCCGGGATTGGCTATGAGGTTGCGGTGCCTAGTGGTGATTACGATACAGCTATTCTTAATGAAACAGTAACATTATACACGTATCATCATGTTCGTGAGCAAGTCGAGGAACTGTTTGGATTTAGTAGCTTGGCTGCGAAGAAATTATTCGAAATGCTTATTACAGTGCAAGGTGTTGGCCCAAAAGCTGCACTTGCAATTCTCAGCCTTGGTAACGCTGAGCAGGTGCGAAACGCTATTGCGCAAAGCGATAGTGAGTATATTACAAAAGCATCGGGTGTTGGTAAAAAAACGGCCGAGCGCGTAATGGTTGACCTGCATGACAAAGTCGGGTTACCGACACAATACGGACGCAGTAATGAGCTAATTCAGACTGAACTAAATACCAATGACGAAGCACTGGAGGCACTGATGGCTCTTGGATACACGCTTGCTGATGCCACTAAGGCGCTTGAAACAGTTGACTCAAAATTGCCAACGAATCAACGTATCACGCAGGCACTGAAAGGTTGAAAGTATGAAATTGATCGCAAAAGATATTAACGGCAATGATCATGAGGTTGAATCAAATGAAGTATCGTGGCGGATTCACGCATATGGCGTTATTATTGAAGATAATAAAATTTTACTCTCCCCGCAACATGGCGATGCCTATGTCTTACCAGGTGGTAAAGTTGAACTTGAAGAAATGTTAGAGGCCGGACTGGTTCGGGAAATAAAAGAAGAAACAGGTATTGATGTAACCGTCGTTGAATTGTTAGGGGTGAAGGATAACTTTTTTAAGGTGACATTTCGTGAACCGCAAGAAGTATGGCATTCCGTACTGATGTATTACAAGTGCACGAAGATAGGTGGAGAAATTTCAATTGCTGGATTTGATGAACATGAAAAACAATATGTCAGAGCAGCTGAATGGGTTGATATATCATTGATTAACGATATAAAGCAGGCGAGCTCAGTTGATTACTTGCCGTTAATACATAAAGTAATATCTTGATGCCATATGTAGGATCATATATTTGGAAGATTCGTCAAAAAGTCGGATATGACCCGCTATTGCTGCCGACTGCCGATACACTAGCTGTCGATGGTAAGGGAAGACTGCTCTTGATTCACAACAAAGATTTTGATGACTGGTTCTTTCCCGGTGGATACGCTGAGATAGGTCAAACCTTTAATGAATGTGCGGCACGCGAGCTATTAGAAGAAGGAGGATTAGTGACCGAGCCTGAAGACCTCATGCCGTTTGCTTTTGTGTCTGCGCGAAAGGTGGAGTATGCAAAATAACGGTGATGATCTAGATTCTGCTGAAGTTTCTGACAGATGATGGTTTATGTTAAGCGATCTTGAAGATATGTGGCTCAATAGTTTTACGCAGAGAGTGTTTGACGCATATAAAAAATTCATTGATACTGGCAAATTTCAGATAATATCAATGAGATAATTTGTTCAGCAATGACAATGATATGAGATAATATAGTAATGATATTTATGCAACTAATTACAAGTCGTCGATACGAGTGATTTATGGCTATTCAGCGTATTGTTGATACAGACATACATAATGATGACAATGATGAGCAAGTCATCGAGGTAACACTAAGGCCCCAAAAGTTCGATGAATATATTGGACAGGAGCGACTGAAAAAGAATTTGAAGCTAGCGATTGATGCTGCTAAAAAACGAGATGAGCCGATTGATCACGTGCTTCTGTATGGGCCACCAGGCTTAGGCAAAACGACCATGGCAACGGTTATTGCAAATGAGATGGGTGTAGGACTGCGCGTCACGGCCGGTCCGGCAATTGAGCGAGCCGGTGATCTTGCTAGTATCCTGACTAATCTTGCTGATGGCGACATACTGTTTATTGATGAAATCCATCGCCTCAGTCGAGCTGTCGAGGAAGTGCTCTATAGCGCAATGGAAGATTTCAAGCTTGATATTGTGATCGGTAAAGGCCCGGTGGCTCGTAGTATACGACTTGATTTGCCAAAATTCACTGTTATCGGTGCCACAACACGCACCGGTAGCCTGACCGCACCGCTGCGTGATCGATTTGGGCACTTGTATAGGCTTGAATTTTATACTTCAGAAGAAATCGCCAAAATCATTACGCGCTCAGCTGGGATTTTAAATGTGGTACTTGAAGATAATTCTGCGCATATACTATCGACTCGTGCACGGCTGACACCACGCATAGCCAACAGGTTGCTTAAGCGAGTGCGAGACTATGCTGACGTTCATGGCAGAGGTGTAATAGATGATATGGTAACGAAAAAGGCTCTTGCTATGATGGAAATTGATGAGCTCGGGCTTGATCCTGCAGACCGAAGTATGCTTGAGCGAATCATTGATACATATGGTGATAGAGCAGTGGGACTGAATACAATTGCTGCACTAACTGGTGATGAGCAAAGTACAATCGAAGACTTCTACGAACCGTATCTTCTGCAGATTGGGTTTATTGAACGTACCCCAAGAGGACGGATCGTGACAGCTAGGGCGAAAAAACACCTTGACAGACCAAAATAATGCTATAATTGTTAGTGATGAACCAAGATCAAGACGCACCAGCACCACAAAAACCAGTGGCATACGATGCCGACGGTCAACCCCTGTATGCGGCACCTCCCGAAACTTATGAGCCGAGTTCGCATGTAACAGCGGCCCCAACTCAAGTAGAAGGACATAATTTTAATCCGCGTTTGCGTGCACAGTATGGCAATGAGCCACGCATCGTACATGAGACTCGCCCCTATGAACCTCAGGTTGGTGATATTGGCCCTGATCTTCAAGCAAAACACGATAGTTCGGTAAAATCTTTTCCGAACCTAAATTTAAGTGAAGGTGAGTATGTGATCTTAGATATAAAACGTCACCCCATCGGCTTGTTTATTCCAGTCGCAACTACAATTTTAGGAATTATCCTCCTGGCAACCGCAATGGTATCGTATCCGATGATAGTGCAGGCAGATCCCGTTACTGGCGAAGTACCTGGGGTTGGTTTAGTTACATTAGCTGCACTTTGTCTGATCGCCTTATTCGGCATTGGCGGTTACGTTGCTGTATGGGTATACCTGAAGAATACATTTTATCTTACTAATGAAAGTGTTGTACAAGAAATTCAACACAGTATCTTTTCAAAACATGAACAAACGGTGAGCCTCGGAAGTATTGAAGACGCCAGTTTTAAGCAGTATGGTATTTTACCGTCATTACTCGACTATGGAACGATTCGTCTCAGTACGGAAGGCGAGGAAACGACCTATCGATTTCAATATGTTGAGCGGCCTAAAGAGCAAATTGCTGTATTAAACAATGCTATTGAGTCGTTTAAAAACGGTCGTCCGGTTGGCGACGACTAACTTCGACGGCTTGTTTTGATATACTCCGCTTCGCGCTCGAGGTCAGCACGTAGCGTATAGCTTTTGCATTTAGCGTCTATACTACAATTTATTGGTGTATAGCTATACTCAGCCAATGGATCCGTCATTGCAAAGCCACTTGGATCAGTAAATAGCTCCGGGTCGACTGAACGGAGTGTTTTGCTGTCAATGGTTTGAGGGTAGTAGCTATTTTTTTGATAAAAAACTTCTTCGAGGCTGTAATACATAGCATTTATGGCTACCTTACGTTTATCGTCACGAATAGCGGCATCGACTGTAGCCTTTTGAGTAAAGAAAACATAGGCGCCAACGATCAAGAAGGCTAATACTACCATCAGCTCAATAACCGTGAAACCCTGTTTTGTTTTCATTGGCTCTATTGTAGCAGAGTGGTATAATTTAAGATAGAACCAACCAAGGAGGGGTAATGGCGAAAAAATCCGATACAGCATTGACAGACACAAAACCAGCGGCAGATGACGGTAAGCTCAAAGCGCTTGGGTTAGCGATGGATCAAATCACTAAACAATTTGGTGATGGTTCAATTATGAAGCTTGGTGAAGCGAAAAAAGTTGATGTAGAGTTGCTTTCGAGTGGCAGCCTGAGTCTCGATATTGCACTGGGTGGCGGTTATCCGAAAGGAAGAATTATCGAAATTTACGGTCCGGAATCGAGTGGTAAAACCACTCTAACACTTCACGCAATTGCTGAAATACAGAAGCAAGGCGGTACTGCGGCGTTTATCGATGCCGAACACGCCCTTGATCCAAGCTATGCACGTAAGGTGGGGGTTGACACCGAGAACTTGCTCGTATCTCAACCAGATAACGGTGAGCAAGCGCTCGAGATTGTTGAAACACTCGTTCGTTCAAATGCAGTCGATTTGATCGTGGTTGATTCAGTAGCTGCTCTGACGCCGCAGGCAGAAATCGATGGTGATATGGGCGATAGTCACATGGGCCTTCAGGCCCGTCTGATGAGCCAGGCGCTTCGTAAACTGACAGGTATTATCAACAAATCTAAAGCAACAGTAATCTTTATTAATCAAATCCGGATGAAAATTGGCGTTATGTTCGGTAATCCCGAGACCACAACAGGCGGTAATGCCCTGAAGTTTTATGCATCGGTTCGTGCTGATATTCGAAGAATCGGACAAATTAAGGAGGGTGAGAACATTATCGGTAACCGTACTAAAGTAAAGGTTGTTAAAAACAAGATTGCACCGCCATTTCGAATTGCTGAGTTTGACATTATGTACAACGAGGGCATTTCGAAGACCGGCGACGTACTTGACCTAGGGGTGCTGCATGGTATTGTAGGAAAAGCTGGTGCTTGGTTTGACTACGCCGATGCCAAAATTGGTCAGGGACGTGAGCAAACAAAGAAATATCTCAAGGACAATCCAAAGGTGCTCGCTGAGATTGAGAAAAAGGTAAGAGAAAAAGTAGCTGAAGCTGAGGCTTAAGGTGCAAGATAACGACCTACTGCAAGAGGTTGATGAAAACGATAACCCGATAGGAAGCGTCACTCGTAAAGAATCAAAATCAACCGGCAGAAAGTACCGTATTGTTCGTGTCATTGTTGAAGACCCAAAAGGCAATACACTCATTCAGAAGAGAGTTGGCACAAAAGACACCTATCCTAATTGCTGGGACAATGCTGCGGCCGGTCATGTTGAGTATGGCGAATCGTATGAACATGCGGTTAACCGAGAACTCTATGAAGAAATTGGTGTTAAACAAGCAGATCTTGAAGAAGTTGCGTACTTCTACGCGGAAGCCGTTTCTCCAAATGGTAAAATCATGAATCGCTTTACAAAGATATACAAAACAGTT
>JBDHUM010000004.1:0-45696 GCA_039809125.1 Saccharimonadaceae bacterium (SeqCode)
GCTTAGCCTCGATCTTTACTTCGTCGAACAATATTTTGTTATGAAAGTCTCGCTCAAGTTTTTTTAGTACCCCCGCCGAATTTCTTTTTTGTTTTAGGAAAAAGTCAGGTCTGTCGGTGCGCCGCCGCTAAGCGACGGAAACGGCAGGGCAGTCGGTGGTTTTTGGTGATGATTAGACTTTAGGGAAAATGGCGTGGTCGCCCTCTGTCAAATCTCTATGAACAGCGGCATTGGCAATAATAAAGTCGTGGTTTTGGTAGTCATAGCCATCTTTGCCTATATTTGTGGCTACACCACCCGCTTCACTAACTAATAGCGAGCCTGGCGCAAAATCCCAATCCATACCATAAGGCTCTAAGCCAATGCGTCCATCTAATTTACCAGAAGCAATCATAGCAAATTCAAACCCGCAGTTTATGGTTGCTATAATTCCGGCTTCTCGCCGTACGGCTAGATACTTTTCGTAGTTTCCCGGTTTTTCCAATTTAGTTTCAAAAGAAATCAAACTTTGTTTAAGCGAACGGTTACTAACAGAAATCTTTTTGTCATTGCAGAACGCGCCACCGCCACGAATTGCCCAATATGTGTCATCGTTAACAAAGTCGTGAATTACGGACAGCACTACTTCGCCATTTTCTATCAAGGCGACCATTGTAGTACAAAAAGGTATACCTCTGACAAAATGCGCTGTTCCGTCAATAGGATCAACAAGCCAGGTTGTGTCGGCGTGGTTTTGTACGCCAAACTCCTCGCCCCGGAAACCGACATCAGAAGAAAACTTGCCAAGCTCTTTTGCTAAAAATTGTTCCGTTTTTCGGTCTAGTTCTGTAACTATGCCACCAACACTGTTTCCATCGCCCTTACTGATTGCTTCCACATTGCCGAAGTATTGCTTTAACTCTTGCCCCGCTTCGGCAACTGCTTGAAGAGTTATCTGTAATGCGTGTTCAAGATTTCTCTCTGTCATATCAAATATGATTATAGTCTATCATCTGTAAAAAATGTACAATTAGGTGTATGAGTTTGAGAACAATTAAAAGAGATATTGTTGGTGCATTTATTTTTTCCAGCGACGGCAAGCTGTTGCTAGGCAAGAACATTAAAGGCGGTGTTTACCCCGACCATTGGGTTATACCAGGTGGCGGAATAGAGGCAAATGAAACAAAAATAGATGCGTTAAAGCGTGAAGTCAAAGAGGAAACCGGCATTGATATTATCGGCGCGGATATAGAGCAGATTGAGGGCACGCTAAACGGCCAAAGCGAGAAAGTTTTAAGAGAAACTGGCGAAAAGGTGTTGGTTGATATGAATTTTTATAATTTCAAGGTAACTTTGAAAACAAAAGCCGACCAGGTTGCGCTAATACACGAGGACGATTTTATGGACGCACAATGGTTTGATGTTAAAGAGCTCGACAACTTGAAATTATCACCGCCAACTATAACTACACTACAAAAGATTGGTCTTTTATAAAGAGTGCCAAAAACCACCGACTGCCCTGCCGTTTCCGTCGCTTAGCGGCGGCGCACCGACAGACCTGACTTTTTCCTAAAACAAAAAAGAAATTCGGCGGGGGAAATCCAAAAAATGCAAAAGTCAGGGCTGGCGGGGCGGCTTGCGTTCTCGCAAGCAAACGGCGGGGCTTGTGTTCGTCAGCAATTTTCCTCAAAATAGGTTCTAACCTCGTCATAGAGGGACACCATAGACGTAACAAAATTGAATTGGTCGCCCATTCGGGCGGCTTTTTCTTTGGTCGCGCGAAGCGCAAACCAATGGTTTTTCAGAGGGGGATAAACATTTTGGGCAGCCGTAGGCTGCGCCTTTTTGGTTTTTAGCCGCCATAGGCGGTTTTGATTTGGTACAATTAAAGAGCATACAAACTAATTCGGAAGTCTATTTTGATGGCTTAAATGGCTGTCTCGGACAATTCTAGGCTTCCTAGTTTGTATGCAACCGAGACAGTCATTTAAGTTTTAGGGGGTAACTATGCAAAGCCAACAAAAATATTTCATCTATGCTCGTAAGAGTACAGATGTTGAGGACAAACAGGTTTTGTCCATTGAGGCGCAACTTGTAGAGTTGCGAGCATATGCCAAAAAAGAGGGTTTGTTAATCGCTGACGAACTCATAGAAAAGCAGTCAGCCAAAACACCAGGTCGCAAGATTTTCGGCGATATGCTGAAAAGTATTGAAGCTGGCGAAGCCAGCGGCATACTTGCGTGGCACCCCGACAGATTGGCTAGAAATAGTGTGGACGGCGGACAAATTGTCTATTTACTGGACCAAACACACTTGCAGTCGCTAAAGTTCCCGACATTTTGGTTTGAGAATACCAGTCAAGGCAAGTTTATGTTGAGTATTGCGTTTGGTCAGTCAAAATACTATGTAGATAATCTGTCCGAAAATACCAAAAGAGGCCTACGCCAAAAAGTCAGGCGTGGGGAGTTTCCGGGTAATGCGCCTGTTGGTTACATCAACGACATACGCACTTAAACTATTGTCGTAGACAAACGGCGTTCGCCGTTTGTGGTTGAAGCTTTTGAGTTGTACGCCAAAGGCGATCAAAAGCTACAGAACGTAGCCGACTTTCTGGCGACCAAAGGTATAACAACATCTGGTGGCTTGCCCCTCAAAAAAGACCAGATAAAGTATATGCTCACTAACCCCTTTTACTACGGACATTTCCGCTATTGTGGCGAAGTTTACGAGGGTAAGCATACGCCGATTGTTGCCAAGAAACTATTTGACCAAGTGCAAGCCGTAGCTGAAAAGCGCGGACACAGGCAAAAAGGCACAACTGCGCCACAGGTATTCTGCGGACTGTTGCGTTGTGCAACTTGTGGACTGTCTATAACTGCCGAGAAAAAGATAAAACACCAAAAGAACGGCAACACGCACGAATATGTTTATTACCGTTGCACACGCAAGAGCAAAACCATTGTTTGCAAAGAACCGCCAGTAACCGAGCCAGATTTAGCGGCGCAGTTGGCGGACATCTTGCAGGGCTACGCCCTGCCCGAAAGTTGGGCTGTTGAACTGGAAAAACGGCTTACACAGGACGAAAAACAAGCAGAGCAAACATCTGGCGTGTTTGTAGCAAGCGCACAAACCAAACTTGCGAACTTGCAAAGCAAGTTACAGCGACTTTTAGACGGCTATTTAGACCAAGATATTGACCAACCAACCTACAAAACCAAGCAAGCCGAGTTAATGTCCGAGAAAAAGTCGTTGGAAGAGCAAGTCAGCAAGCATACGCTTGCCGCCAATGTTTGGGTTGAACCTATGCGAAACTGGCTCAAATTAGCCGTTTCTCTCTGTGAAATTGCCAAGAACGGAAGTTTACAGAACAAAAAGGACGCATTATTGCAAATTGACAGGTTGAACCTATTTCTAAAAACCAAAAAGGCGCAGCCTACGGCTGCCCAAAATGTTTATCCCTCTCTGAAAAACCATTGGTTTGCGCTTCGCGCGACCAAAGAAAAAGCCGCCCGAATGGGCGACCAATTCAATTTTGTTACGTCTATGGTACCCCGGGCAGGAGTTGAACCTACAACCTTATCCTTAGGACGGATCTGCTCTATCCAATTGAGCTACCGAGGCCTCTTGCTAGTATAGCAAATGACCATCAGATAAAGATAAACTGTCTAGCGAGTAAATTTTTCGTTCACTACTTCGTAGGTGAATAGCTCGCTATCTGCGAACCAGTGTGCAATCTCCTGATCTGCATCTTTTTCGTCGCCTGAAGCATGGATAAGGTTTGGGATACCTTTGTTCTTAGTATCAGCATACCCAAAGCTCATATGAGAGAAGTCACCACGAATAGTACCAGGGTCAGCCGACTTTGGTTCAGTTCCACCGACGAGTTTACGTACAAGCGAGATTGCTTCTACACCTTCAAATACCATAGCTATTACCGGTCCTCCGGTCATCATCTCAAGTGTTACGTTGAAGGCATGATCACCACGTCGAGTTATCATTTGCCCAATATCTTCATAATGACGATAGTAATGCTCACGACCAGGTGCAATCATCTTGGTTGCAATTATTTTAAGACCTACTCGTTCAAATCGCGTTAAGATATCGCCAACAATCCCTCGCTGAATTGCGTCGGGTTTAAATAACACCAGTGTTTGTTGAACCTTGTTTTCTGCCATATATCTCCCTAGAAAATTAATATACTTGTATATATTATACAGGATTGTTAGTACACCACCCAGTAAATCGATTATACTGAAAGATATGCCATATTTGTCAGAACTACTCAATGATTACACAGAACACATCGAGGTTGAGCGTGGCCGGTCTAGTAAAACAGCTGAAAACTATGGTCACTATTTAGAGCGATTGATAGAATTTGGTGGTGATATAGATGTTGCTAATATAACTACAGAGCTTGTGAGAAAATATCGGCTTTGGCTAAATCGTTATATTAATGACAACGGTGAAACGCTTTCTACTATTACACAAAATTACCATCTGATCGCACTACGAGGTTTTTTAGGTTACCTTGCAAAACGTGATATCACAAGCTTAAGCCCAGAAAAAATTGAACTACCAAAAACAGTGCGTAAACAAGTTACCTTTTTGACGAACGACGAGGTAGTAAGTATCTTGAAAAGCATTCCTGACGATGGGTCAGTACAGAATCTACGCGATAAAGCTATTATCGAACTCCTCTTTTCGAGCGGTCTACGTGTTTCAGAGTTAGCTGGACTAAATCGAGACCATATAAACACCAAACGGCGCGAGTTTATGGTGAGAGGAAAAGGTCAGAAAGACCGGCCGATCTTTATAACCGAAGTTGCCGCTCAGCATATTGATAATTATTTGCAGCTTCGTACCGACTCATTACCGCCGTTATTTTTGAACTATAGCAAAAACAACAACGCTAGTACATCAGGGGATTTCCGTCGACTAACTAGCCGGAGTATCCAACGAATTGTACAACGATACGCACGCTTAGCCGGTATCACGAAGCATGTCACACCACATACGATGCGTCACAGCTACGCAACTGATTTACTGATGAATGGAGCCGACATACGTAGTGTGCAAACAATGCTCGGTCACAGTGATATAAGTACCACACAGGTATATACGCACGTAACCGATCAGCACCTAAGAGACACCTATGAACAGTTTCACTCGCGCTCACAAAAGAAGTCTGACTAGTGTTAAGGCAAGTTCGACTGGCAGTTACTCGTATACGAGTTTTCAACATTACCGAGTGTGAAATCTTTACAGAAATTATTAGTAATATCGACTGTCGCACGCGGATAAGGTACATCGTCGTTAATTGGCTCAACTCGCGCCTCAACACGACGAAAAACGTTATTGGCTCGCCCGGTAGCATCTACAGACGGCTGAACGTCACTAAAACCTACTGGTGTTGAATTTTGCAACATTTGAACTTGGAAGTTCGTTCCACCATAAATACTAGTTAAACGAACATACGATGTACGCGAATTTGCGTTCGGCACAGTAATAGTTGCACTGCAAGCGTAGGTAAGACGAGATGCCTGAGGAATACAATAAACACGATACGGGTAGCCAGGAGTTGTAGATCTTCGAGTATCAGGAGAATCAAGATTGATAACTCCAGGATTTATTTGTGACGGAAAAAGAAACGTCGTACGAGCACCATCATTGCCATCAAAATCGTTTAACTGAACAGGTGTTTGATGTTGAATAAGCTGAAATCGCATAATCGGAGGATAGCTAGTTGCGCCAGCCCTCCAAGAATTCAAGGGCGGAAGGCGTGGGTTGGTAGGGCTATCAGGGGTAGTTAAAGAATAGTTTACAGCATCATCCTGAGTATACCATGATACTTTCACAGTATTAAATTGATTCGTCGCCATAAGCGGTACTATAGCTGATGAATCATGACCAGTTAGCTTACCAAGATAATCAGCAGTATCACGGTTTATGATCACACAAGTATAGGCTTGATCGAGATCACTTCCCGCACCTGATGTTGACTGTACCACTACTTCAGTAGCTGAGCCAATTCCAAGAGCTGTTTGCACTGTGTCACAGCTCTTACTATTTATCGCTGTACATGCTGCCGCAGACCCTGCACGACACGCCGCAAGCACTCGCTTACCGTCTTCTACTCCGCTGAGTGCAGCATCATAACCACCGCGCGATAACTGGTCATCGACTGCCCGTTGTTGTTCACGAATCATCAAACCAATAAAGCTAACGGTAATAATTGAAAGTAACACTGATGTGAATATCACTACGAATAGTGACGAAACTCCTCTATCGAAATTTTGAGGTTTTTTTTGTTGTTTAAAATACATTGTTTATACTTCCCCTCTTGTACGCATGATTGTCTTAAACTCTCTCACCGAACAGTAGTCAAAATTTGATTCATTATCACTTGGTGGCTTACAGCTTCCATTTAAGGTGGTGTCTTTTTCGTTCGTTCCAATCGTTATAGCGAGTTGGTAAAGGGCCTGAGTTGCACCCGTATCACCATCATTGATCTTATACATGAGATCGAAAGAAACTCTATGAACAGCAACCGGTACTGCAGCGCCGCCTAGATTATTTAATAGTTCTGAAGACTGACTCCGATATACCGGTGACGGAGTAGCGCCACATTGTGTTTGACTATTATCATTAACGCGCGCAACATAGACTGGAACACTATCTTCTTGATAGACGATACGCTGAGGCGGGTTGTAAAGCACTGGCGCAAGGTTAAAGACGTACGACACCGTCCCGAGACAAATATAAGCTTTAAGCTGGATACCAGAAGGAGTGTAGTATTTCACCTTAATGCTATCTGGGTTTGCCATATTGATATCTCTGCGAATTTGCTCCATGAGTAATCTACCTGATTGGTTAACGGTTTTAAGGGCAATCCCTTTTTGGTATTGTCGTCCAGCAAAGATACTCATCGTTACTGTGGCGATCAGCAACAATGACACAAAAATCATCGCTAAATTAAGTTCGATAAGTGTAAATCCACGATTATGTTTCATACAACCTCACGATCGTGCCTAATGTCATATTTGGACCATCTGAACCAGCACCTTCCCAACACGCGCGAATATGAACATCATAAGCAACTGGGGCTGAAGCACTCTCCTGCACTTTTATTACTCGTACCCACATACCACGAGCTTTTGGTGTGGAGCCATAGGTAATTTCACTGTATACGCTAGGGCGTTCATAGTTTGCAGCGGTGGTCGTTAGTCGACTAGCATTAAAGCTACCGGGTACGGATTCATTTACGTTAATAAAAAATGATCCTGACTCATTGTGACCAGTGCATGTATTACCAGCAGTCGCTACAAGATTACTTGTGATTTGCCCCCATATTACCGGATTAGTATCATGAACAAAGCGAATAATCTCTGCTTGCGCATCAATTTGCTCGCGGACTAAGGTAGATTCAAGGCTTCGTTGACTGATGTCGATACCTCGACTCATCATGACGAATGTTCCCACAGCAACCATAGTAAAAAGCGTGAACGCCAATAGCACCTCAATCATTGTATCACCACGATCGTGTCGTTTTAGCATAGCGTCGTCTCTCCTAAGAATGTGACCCCAGTCGAACCAACTGCGTCTTTGTTAACTGTGACTCCTGTTGTCCTAGAGCTCAACCCATCAGAATCAACGCATAGCACAACATTGCTTGTACTGTGATTTGCAATGGTATTTGCCAAGTTACTACTGTTTTTAACAATATAGGTACGACTAATACCGCTCATTGGTACGCGCACTATTGCCATACTAAACTGATGACTGGTACTTTTATTGCTTGGATCATGGTAAACGCTGGTATCCCAAGAAAGCGTGTATGATTCGTTGTCAACCGAAACTACAGAGGAAACAATAGGATTAAGTCGTGTAATCTGGGTTATTTCATCGGGGGCATTTTGAACGGTTGGGTCAAGTACATCTTTGGTTCCAAATATCGGCTGCGTAGTGATAGTTTTACCATTACTACTGCTAGTAATGAAGCGACCAATGATGGTACAGTTTGAACTTCCGCGATCTTCAATTCCTATCGTCACCCCAGTACTATCGCACTTATACGTGTTGGTGCGAGTATTGGTTGTGCTATTTACGGCTGCATATTGCCCCTGTAAAAAATCTTCAAACGAGCGCACACTGTCACTGTAGCGCTGGTTGCTTATACTATTGCTCAAAATAGCCAAAATACCTATAAGCATGAGACCACTGATCGCTATGAACAGGACAATTTCGATGATAGTAAATCCAGGGGTAGCGCGACCATTCATATAGTGCTCATTATAGCACAAGCACTAAAGGCTACTACCTATCAAAAGCGTATTGTACCACTCGATAACATCACTTCCCCAAAATATCGTGATCATTGTAGCAACAATAAGAAAAGGCCCAAATGGAATCAGTGCTTTGCGCTGGATTTTTTTACTAAATAAGAATGGTAAAACGACCAGTGTTCCGAGCAAGTTGGCGAGAAATAGTGCAAGAAAGGCGTTTGGCCACGCTCCAAGTAGTAGTGCAAGGCCTACGCAAAGTTTAACATCACCAAATCCAATCCATCTTCCTTTTGAAACAGTGTAGAGTAGCCAATAGAGCCCGCTTAAAATGATGATAGCAATAACAAGTGACAGCACCGCTGCTAGGCTAAATGATTGCTGGACAAGCGAGAGCAATGCATACATAGTCCCTACGACAATTAGCGAAAAGTTAATGATATTTGGCAGCAAGAACCATTTGGCATCGTAAAACAACAATATAAGCATAAGTACACAAGCCACAAGCCACAAAATAAATTTTACCATCTCCGTTGGTACAGACACATTTGGCGCCAGTACTAGGTAGGATAGCACAAATATCCCAGCAGTCGTGAGTTCGATGACCGGTTCAAACCAGCCGATTTTTTTACGACAATATCGGCACTTGCCCCTGGTGCTACACCAACTACCGAGTGGGATTAGATCGTACCAGTTTAGGACATTTCCACATAGTAGACATCGAGATCGATCCGTTGATGCCGATGCATTTGCTAGCGGCATTAATCGCTTCAGCTCGGTTCTATCGTATTTTTCACCCTGAGTTTTATCTTCAACCAACTGATGAACTCTGAGGCGCCAAAACTGAGCACCTGCAAAGCTGCCCATAACTAGGCCCAATAATCCTAGAAGAATATACATACAACGCCTATTATATGGTTATAGGGTAGATTACTCTACCCTATACGTCTCTTGGTCCTTAATTAAATTCCTTAAGCCTCAACACAGTAGCGTGCATCGGCACCTTCGAGCCTTATGACTACTGCAACAGTTCTAGAACTAACAGAATTATCACACTTACGGCTAAGTACGACTTTCATTTCGTCTATTGATGCTGGAGCAACATCGGCGCCTGTACCGGAAGTTATCTTATTTACGTCATATTGACTCAACTGATCTGTAAGATAGTCGTTTTTGAATGTTGCAAAGTTAGGAACACCACCGCCACCACCACCAGCAGCTGGTATTTTACCGTTATTATTACTCTTAAACGTATTAATCGCCGATGCCACGGCACTAGCGTCATTTTTACGGGCTGCATCCCGCTGACCACGCTGAAGTGCTGGCAGTGCAATAAATACCATCAAGAAGATTAACGCTGCAATCGCAAGCACCAAAACTACCTCGATAATTGTAAAGCCTCGTTTATTTTGTGTTACGTTCATGGAATCTATTCCACCTTTCTATGAACTATTATAGTAGTTATGCTTATTATACTAGCGCGTTTAATAATGAATGTCCAGTGTTTAAACTCTTACGCCACCACTTCCAACCAGCGAGTATATCGGAAAGAGAATTGCTCCTACCATACCACCGGCAAATACTGCCATCACGACCATCAATACTGGCTCGATCGTCGTGGTAAGGGCTTTTATCTCTTCTTCAAGCTCATCTTCGTACACCTGAGCTGTTTTGCCCATCATTTCATCAATTTTACCCGATTGCTCTCCAATACGAATCATCTGGTGAACCATCGGAAGCATGTACTCTTCTTTTGCAAGCGAGTCAGACAAGGCTTTCCCGCCTTTTACCTTCTCAGCAGCGCGTAAAATTTCGCCGCGAATTATCGTATTATTAACAGCGTCACTGCTGATTCGTAACATGTCAAGCATTGCTACACCAGTAGCGAGTAATGTTTGTCCGGAGCGAGTAAACCTAGCCATGTAGAGTTTACGAAACATTGTTTTAAACAACGGAAGGTTAAGTTTAACATTGTCTTTTACATGTACACCACTGGCTGTTTTCAGATACTGAGAGCCAAAATAACCGACAAACACAAGTACTACTACAACAATCCACCAGTAGTGAATGATAAAATCAGCAATCGTAATCATAATTTGCGTCAAGAAGGGTAGCTCTTTATTCATATCTTCGTACAGTTGTTTAATTTGTGGGACAACGGTGAGGAGCATAAATAGCATCACACCTAAAATCACAAATAAAACAATCGCCGGATACACCATAGCACCGCGAATTTTACTCACCATAGCCGCATCTTTTTCTTTTTGAACAGCAATTCGCTTGAGTGCTTCGTCGAGCGTACCTGAGGCTTCACCAGCGGTCACAAGAGAAATGATAATTGTATCAAAGACTGTTGGATGCTTTGCAAACGACGACGCAAGCGACTTACCACCTTCGACATCTGCAATAATCTCTTGCACTATCTCCTGCATCTTGTTATTTTGAGTTTGTTCGACAACAGTACGCAAACTTTGTGACAGGGGTAAGCCAGCACCGATAAGTGTTGAAAGTTGCCGTAAAAATATGATCTTGTCTTTTGTTGATATCCGACCACGTAAACGGCTAAGCAGGCTTTGATCGGAGGCTTCAAGTTCAATATTCAGGGGGGCATAGCCTTGATCGATTAATAGTTTAGCGGCGGCATGCTCAGATTCAGCCTGAACAATCGACTTAATGTGTTCGTTGGTCTTTTCATCACGCGCTTCGTAGATATACTTTTTCATTGCGCTAGCCTCTTATCAATCGTTCAAATTCCGTGAGATCAACTGCGTATTCACGAGCATTATCGTAAGTGATCGTACCACTCTGAATAAGGTTCACGAGTGTGCGGTCCATTGTTTGCATTCCCTGTTCGGCACCAGTTTGAATCACCGCGTCTAATTGGTGGCTCTTCCCTTCACGAATAATGTTACGTACGGCTGGGTTTGCAATCAGAATTTCTGCCGCTACAACACGCCCCCCACCGATAGCCGGCACCAGTCGTTGCGAACAAATAGCTTGTAAAATATTCGCTAGCTGAGAGCGAATCTGAGGTTGCTGATGAGGTGGAAATACGTCAATCATACGGTCGATACTCTGTGCAGCGGAGTTAGTGTGAAGTGTCGCAAACACCAAGTGACCGGTTTCAGCAATAGTAATCGCGGCCGAGATTGTTTCAAGATCACGCATCTCACCAATTAACACCACATCGGGGTCTTGACGGAGACTAGAACGAAGGGCCGCTGAAAACGAATAGGTATCATAGTGAACTTCGCGTTGAACAATAACCGATTTCTTCGATTTGTGAGTAAACTCGATTGGATCTTCAATAGTGATAATGTGATGAGATTTCTCGGAATTAATTTTATCAACAAGTGCCGCAAGTGTAGTAGACTTTCCACTACCGGTTGGACCGGTAATTAACACCAAGCCACGTGGAAAATCAGCAAATGTATTGACAATTGCCGGCATACCTAACTCAGAAGCAGATTTAATCTCATTTGGAATAAGGCGCAAAGCTGCCGCCATGTTGCCACGCTCATGAAACGCATTGACACGAAAACGTCCAAGCGTACCAAACGCAAAGCTAAAGTCGAACTCTTTGTCTTTTAGTAATATCTGTTGCTGATCAGCGTCAAGAATGGCAAAAACTAACGATTCAACAGCAGACTCATCAAGCGGCTCATAACCACCAATTGGCATTAAAGCACCGTCGACTCGTAACATGGGCGGCAAACCAACTTGAATGTGCAGGTCAGACGCGCGACGCTTCACTACCTCTTCTAGTAAGAGCTCTATTCGTAGTGGTTGATTGTTTTCCATATGTGCCTCCCTATGCCGTATCTGATGTTACTCGGTTAACTTCCTCTAATGTCGTTACACCCTGCAGCGCTTTAAGATATCCGTCCTGACGCATTGTGATCATACCTCGTTCTATTGCTTTACGCTGGATCTCAGTAGTTGTTGCACGACCGGTAATCAACGCCTGGATGGCTTCATCAACATCCATAACCTCATACAGACCGGCTCGTCCACTGTAGCCACGTGGGGTACTCGGTGTATCTCGCCCCTTTACTAAAGTATAAGCGGTTTGCCCTACTAGTGGCAAGTCTTTATAGCCTAAATCTTCAGAAACTCGTGCCACTTCATCTTTAGTCTTGGGTAATAGGTGTCCAACTGTAGTTATAATATTTTGGGTTTCAAGCGGATTTGACCAGTACGCATCACGCTGAGGTGAGACCCGCCGAACCAAACGCTGACCGATAATAGTATTGACGGTGCTGGCTATCAAAAAAGGTTCTATATTCATGTCAAGCAAACGCGGCAGCACACCGGCAGCTGAGTTAGTGTGAAGCGTACTAAATACTAAGTGACCCGTCAGAGCCGCTTGCACACCCAAGTTAGCTGTTTCGGTGTCACGCATCTCTCCTACCATAACGACATTTGGGTCCTGACGCAGGATAGAACGAAGTCCATTTGCAAATGTTAGACCAACCTCAGCATTAACTTGAATCTGGTTAACTCCTTCCATCTTGTATTCAACTGGGTCTTCAAGCGTAACAATATTGATACTATCGTCTTTTATTTCTTGAATGAGAGCGTAGAGACTAGTAGATTTACCGCTACCGGTGGGGCCCGAGGTAAGAATCATGCCATTTGGACGTTTGAGGCCTTTGCGAATCATCCTCAATGCACGGCCGGCATAGCCCATTTCCTCTAGCTTGAAGCTATTACCAGTTTTGTCAAGTAATCGAATCACCACCTGCTCGCCCCACACTACGGGGCTAATCGCTATACGAAGATCAACTTCCTTATTACCTACTTTCACCGCAAACTGGCCATCTTGTGGTACACGATGTTCATCAATTTTAAGTTCTGATAGGATTTTAATACGACTTACTAGAGCAGGTTCAATTGTCTTCGGTAGCTGCATGATCTCACGAAGTACACCGTCAATTCGACAGCGAATTTTGAGTGCTTTTTCAAGTGGTTCAATGTGAATATCGCTCGCTCTAGCTTTTACCGCATACTCTAAAATTGTGCTCAAAGCTCGACTTATCGGCGAATCTTGGACAATCGTCTTTATATTACCGCTCTCAACTACCGAAGAGTCTTCTTGCGCAACTTTCGCAGCAACATCAACCGTTGATAAGTCTGTTTTGTATTGGTCGAGTACGTGGCGAACACCCGCTTCAGAGGCCATGAATACTTTTAGCGGCCGCTGAATACGATTTGATAAATAATCAACCGCTTGCACATTGTTGGCATCGATCATCGCTACCGCCAAACGATTTTGAACCTCAGCTAATGGTACCGCCATAAAACGTTCAGCAATATCACCCGGAATCAACGCCAATATTTCTTGATCAATAATACTGGTCATTAAGTTCACATATGGTACCCCGGATACCTGAGCAATGGCGTGCGTCAATAGCTCATCATTAACAGAACCGTTACGGTTTAGTATCTGAAATAAGGGTGTACTCGACGATGAAGCCTCGGCTTGAGCAGCCTGTAAATCCTGCTGACTCAGCAACCCTTCATCGGTCAATAATTGCAGAAGGTTATGCTGAATATCGTCGGTCATTAATGGCATGGACTACCTCCTTGCCTTACCAAATTACTGTGAACCACCAATTACTGTCTTTACTGTCGGATTAATAGCGTCCTTGTTAAACACCGTCTCGCTAGGCTGAGCCGAAACCTCAGACGAAATTGACTCGACAGTACTGACTTTCTCGCCTTGTTCATTGACTTTTAAAAAGCTAATATTTGTCGCAGCAGCAAATGCTATCATCACACACACACTGGCGATTAAAATGATGGCAGCAATATCTGTTTTTTTCATTATGGCTTCACCACTTTCTCTTTAAGCTCAATGTTTTTTCCAGGGAGGTAGTAGCCGTGGGCTGTGACTGTCATTGTGTAATTGTTGCCGCTACGCTCTACCTTCAGTGAATCAATATCAATAACACGAATCGAACGTTCGAATCTTAGCAATAAGTCTTTCAAAGAGTTTGGGTCAGTTGATTCGAACACTGCCGTGAAGCTTATTGGTTGAGCGCCAAGCACTTCCGTAGTGTTTGATATCTCATCACTCGAGGCAGTTACCTCACCCTCATCGAATATAAGGCTTTTAAGAGACAGGTTTGGAATATCATTAACAAGTTTCTGCTGCAACGACGAGCCAAGCGCAGCTGCATTGTTATCAGCCGGCAAAGCGTCTAAGACAACTTGGAGTGACTTTTCTTCAGGGTCAGCCTTGGCAGAGCCGAGCGCAGCGTTCGTTTCAAGCAACCGTATGTTTTTCTTCAGTTCTTCAACCGCGTTATTATTGTCCTTAAGTGTCGAGACCGTATCATACTTTTCGTCCACTACTTTGGTACGGAATGCAATTTGTTGCCAAAGAAAATAGCTCACCACTAAACAAATGCCTACTACAGCCGACATCGCAGCCACCCATACAAACATAGCCTTATTAGAACGAGCGATCTGATCGCGCTTCTTACTATTGACCTGCTCAACCATTAATTTGTTTCCTCTTTTTTAATGTCAGTACCAAACAGGCTCTCGGGAATACGAATTCGCGAATCAGTAACATCAATCTTTTGAGTTGGTGCATTTACTTGTGCTGTTTTTGAAGTATTTTTAAATAACTGTTCATGATAAGTAACTATCATCTTGAAACGAAGCACACGACCACCGCTTTCACTCTCACCAAAAGTCTTATCAGGAGTTGAGAGCGATGAAGCGAGCGGCTCTGAGATGACAGTATTATCTTCAGAATCGGCTGACGTATATTCAAACTTCGTATTGAGAATTGTTTTTTCTAACGCTTCAAGCGCTGGATAACCACCGGCAGCAGTACCTTCTATCTCTAGGATATTCTCTTCAGGGGAAATAGTGACCGACAAGAACTGCACATTATTTGGTTCGGCCGGGTTTATAGCCTGCAATACCGAAAATAATCGAGAGTCAATTGACTTGTTGTCATGTAGCTGATCAATATTTGCTAGTTGATTTTGAATTGTTACTAAATTACTAAGATCACTCACCTGTGATAACTTAGCATACTCCGATTTAATTTGGTTTTCGGCGTCAATGTTTCGAGCTGCTTGGACACCAAGCAGTAGACCGAGTAACAACACCAGACCTCCCGAAGCTAATCCAGCAAAAATTGCAAACGAAATCACCATGTTGCGGGTTTTTCGAGCCGAAATTAGCTGTTGTTTAACATCTGGTAAAAGATTTATTTGTATCATTTTGTACTATCCCTCATAGCTAAACCCACTGCAGTAGCAAACTCGTGAGCAACAGGTGCCATTTGTGTCATGACACTATCTGATACCTGAATACGGTTCCATGGATTTGCTGCTACACTCGGAATTGAAACTTTCGCGCTTATGTAATCGCTAAATTGAGGTACCACCGACGCAAAACCAGCCAAATGAAGTGACGTAATTGAAACAGACGGATAGCGTGTCTGGAAAAACTTCACCGACTTTGTAATCTCTGAGGCGAAGTTGTCGAGCGGCGATTCAATCGCATGTAGGACTTGACCGTCCAATCGATCAGGCGCAAGTCCGAATTTTATAATGAACTGACGGGCTTGATCTTCTTGTACGCTCAAATTTTGTACAGCCGACTTAACAAACGAATTAAGGCCGGTTGGAATTGTACGAATCAGACGTGGAGCATCACCATAAACAACAGCAATATCAGTTGAAAACTCTCCCATGTCCATTATCAAAACAGCGTCTTTATTCCCTGGAGGCACGAGCGCACGAATCATTGCAATCGGATCAGGTTCGGCTGCCAAAATATTAAAGCCAAGTCCTTCAATAAATTCAAGTCGTTCTTCACTATAAATATTTGACACGCTGGTGATCAAAACCTCTTGCTGACCTTGTTGATGTAATGATGGTCCAAGTTTAGCCCAATCAACTTTCGTTTCTTCAGCCGAAGTTGGAATGTATTGATCGACCTGATACTTCATAGTAGCGCGTAGCTCAGCATCATTCGTCATGGGAACGTCAACAATTGTTGTAAACGTCTTGCTGGACGGCAAGCCAATCACGACATCTCGGGCTTTGATGCCTGATTGCCCGACAGCAGTCATAATCACTTCTCCCAAACGACGCCTAGCCTCTGGTGAATCGCTCGATGTTATTTTACTATCAACCGGCGCATAAGCGTATTTAACCAATCGCCAGGTATTATTACCTCCTGCAAGCTGAACAGCTCGGATAGCATTTGTGCCAATATCGAGTGAAAAAAAGTCGGCCGCCCCTTTTAATATATTCATCTTAATCTCCAGTATACATACCCTATTAACAAATCACAAGCGGTTTAGAAGCGCGGTGGTAATTCGCGTATAAACGTCGTCTTTATTTTGCTTGTTTTTAGACTCTGCTTGTAGCTCCAAACCCAAGCATCAGCTCGTAAGTTTAGAATTTCGGCCGGTTTATCTTGCTCGGCGGCAGTTGGCAGCATGGTTCGCTCAAGATCGAGTTTTTTAGCCATAATCGGACCATTAATAACAAGTTGCCTGTTGCAGCGATCTGTAGTAAGCTGAGCCGTGGTAAAGTTGGCGCATGTGTCTATCGTGTCATCAGCGATTAGCCAGGCATCAACTCGTCCTACATTATCGTTAATTCGAATATTATTGGCCACAATAAACACCTGCGGTAGATTATTGGGGTCGGCCGGGCTAGCATTTACGATATCACGTGTAATTGTAAATGTTCCACCCGTTGGACGATACACCTGCACAAGTGCCGGAACTGTGTTATTATTGGCAGCCGTGCTTGTTGGTAAACCAGAACTAGCTAAGTAATTTTTGATGGTATTAGTCGGTAGAGAACCGAGATTCGCCAAATTAGCCGGCTCAACAAAACAGCCCGAAATACCAGTGCAATTTACGGTATTTAAAGTATTAGCGAAGGTCAGCCGATTCCACTCAGTCTCAGCTGTTACACTACCGCCATGTAGTCCATGTCCGGATCCAAAATCTGACACATCGCTCGGCGCAAATACACCGTATTCACCCCAAGAACCATATGGTGAGCTCGATCGTGTAGTAATTTGACTATTCTTATTAGTAGATAGATTCGGCGCACTGCCAACACGCACATCATGTCCCCATACTTGTACGTGAGGTGTAGCAACAACTTCAACGCACTCTCTTTCACTATCTTTACTACCTGTCGTTTGATCTTTCCACGGCTCCCAGTTGATCCATTGACAAATCGTCTTGCCAATATCAGCAGACGTAGTGGTGTATGAACCGCCTATCAGAGGCGAGCGCTGTCCAGGTGAAAGCGGAGCTATCGTACCCGTGCTTCGAGGTGGCGCGCCGACTCCGTTAATACTCTGCATTACTTTATAACCTATCTGCGGTGTAATTTGCTGGCTCGCAGCTAAGCTTCGAACCGAGTGATTCCAGTTCACAACCGAACCAGCACTTACTTTGGACGGGCTTAGTAGCGCTGTATCGCCATCAGTTTCCCATTGCGGAGTAGCGACTTTGATTAGGAAAGAAAAATCCGTTGTATACGTCTTACAATCACCGTCACTATTCCCACCCCACGGGAGCATAGGGTTAGTGTTGTTCGGGTTTGGAGTACCTATCAATGGTATATCTTTCGTCACTTTCCGATCACGATTATCAAAACATGTCGCTTGCAAATAATCTTGACCATCTTTTGCAACAACATACTGATTTTGTCGTTTAAACACCATCTGGATTGTGATCAGTTTGTCGCTGGTAATTGGCGTCGATGTATAGGTAACTCCAGCCGGGTTACTAAACCAAAAGCGTGATCGATCTTTACGAGCTGTGATAGTCTGAGCTGTGGGCCCAGTTGGGCCAGTTGCCGAACCTCCTCCAGATATAACTGAATAAGCTGTCGGCATTGTTCGCTGCCAAATTTTTTCATTGGTAAAGCAATTACTCGTACCCGCATCATACGGCGGATTCCAGTTTGGTGCAGTTGAGTGAATAGGACTATCAATCGGTGAGGTTGGACTTGCTGTTCTAATCCAGCCAGTTGGTGTGTTCATCCACTGTAAACCGGTGAGATTACAGCTTCGTGCTGGTACAGGTTCTGAAAATGGTCGGCAAGAAAATGACAATGTGTTAATTTGAAGATCTACTCTAGTAGTACCGACTGGTACAGTGCTCCCTCGTTTGACATTTGGCTGACCACGTAATGACAACCAAACATCAGCTCGATACGACGCGCTGCGGTCGGCCGCTGAAATACCAGTGCCATCGTTAGAAGTTGGCGTAAACTTTCGGTAGAATAAATCTTGACCACTGCGCGTTGTATATTTTGGGTGGACTACTGGCGCACCAGGCAACGGATAGGTTGCCAAAACTGAGTAACAAGGCCCCGTACGTCCTGGATCTGTATCTCGTACTTTTTCGGAAGAATAGTTTGCGGCTGCTTCAGGACTTACGCCCACCGCAGCAGACGTCGAATAATCAAGTGCTACAGCAGTCTCAAATCCGTACCGTAACTCTCTCTGTAGCACAGCGTTAGAATACGGTTGCGGCTCGCCAGGTCCTGGAGCGGCCAGTAAGGGAGGTGCTGCTACCATGCTCAAACAACCAATCATACCAACAAAAAGCACCGTCATCGCCAGATTATTCCTAACTAACTGCATAGTACTTAATAAACTACGGCGCAAGTGACTCATCAATCTCCTGCTCCTGCTGATTAGCTTTAGAACTTGACTCGGCCACGCTGATAGCGTTGCCAAGTGCATCTGCCGACAGTGGCACGGGATCAAATGAATAACTATAGCTCTCGGCTTTTAGCATTAGTTTTACAAGTCGTTGCTGATACTCACGAGCATTTTTTAAATTCCCGATCGAATAGTTGTACCAGGCCGCAATATAGGTACAATTTTGATCATCTAAATAATCAGCCTGCTTTTGTACTTCGTCGTAGACATTCTTAAGTGCCTCTGTATTATTGTCGCGTATTGCAGTGCTAGCTCGACCGATCAAATCGTCGCTGCATATTTTTTTTACTGTAACAGAACTAGATTGCGTGTTGTCAATAGTATTAGTATTTGATTTTTTTTGAGTCGATACATACCAATAGGCTGCAGTCACCAAACAGATAACCAACAACCCAAGCATAGTAAATAAAATTTTTCTTTTCATCTTGCTGCCTTGTTTTTGGCGATTTTCATACTAAGATTATAGCATAAGCATCTGCGTTCTAGTCTGTTTTACTAAGAATGTCTATTGTGTAATTATATTAATATGTGGCTTTATCCTGTTCTTTTTGTCTGGTTATTAATTTTGAGTGTAATTCTAACAAATCCATTTAGCCGCATCTCCATCATTCGTCCCACTTACAAAGCAAAATTTAAAAGAGGTACAGTTACCTCTAAAAACAATAATTCAAAACTGCGTATTCACAATAACCCTCTATCAAAACTATATGCTTATATAAAATCAGGACTTTACATTCTAGAAACACGCTATATCAACAGCCCAGCGGCAAACGGGTCTACTGCAAAAACAATTATTGCACACATTCACGATCACCGATTCAAACCCACGAAACTACTACTTATTTCAGGTGACCATTTTAATTCACTCTTTGTTCGTAATCTTGGTGTATTTTACTACCCGATGCTGGATACAGCAATTCCATCATCAAAAACCGACTGGCAAAACCGACAAATCGTATACCTGCAAACTGTTGCGTTCGCACTGGGTGTGATGGCGAAGACGGACAAACTGACAACAACGTTCGTACCGCTAGCACCTCAAAGTGTAGCTTGTATTAATTTCTATGCTTATCCATCAGACACACTTTATGGAGTGCTTTATGGCCTTGCCTCGTTACTCGGACTCGAAGCAGCCAAGCCTTATGTATACGCTCCATCCGCCCTATCACTCAAGACACAAGTAGAAGCCAAAAGCTTGCTCGCCACCTATCGACTTGATCTTCATAGACACTACATTACCTATCGTCACACTGTATTTGATAGTAAAAAAAGCTTAGTTCGCAGCGATATTCATCTTTCAGGTGCTAAAGATATTACTAAGCGTACTTGCGCACTCTACGACAATGTTATTTTTTGGAAAACAACTGAGCTCGCTGAAAAGCTTGGTTTAATTGATATTGATATTGTTTTTCGTAAACGTCTAAAACAACGAATTCTTAGGAAGTTTTGGCTACCTGATGAAGGCTACTTTTTAGAAGATCTTTCTAATGAGGCAAAGGCTAATAAGTACTATTCATCAGACTGGTTAGTTGTATTATTCACCGGATTTTTAAAACCAAGCATCAAACGTGAACAACATTACTTCACACGCTCAATCGACTATATCAACAAGATGAATATTGCTTGTCCTTTCGCTATAAAATATCAACATGAAACACGACAGGCGCGTCAGTTCCCAGTTGTACGTCTTACCGTTGCATCATATGGTGGTGATGCGATCTGGAGTTTTTGGGGTATGGAGTATATAAAACTTCTATTATGGCTTCATCGTCTGACTAAAGATAAAGTGTACCTTACAGAAGCTGATCATCATATCAAATACTACAACGAGAAAATGATTGAAAACCGAGGCTTTCCTGAAGTATACGACTCCAAAGGACGCTTGCTAAAAACGCCGTTTTATCAAAGCATCCGCATGACTGGTTGGGTGATAGGATTTGAGCAAGTATTGTCAATGCGTAGTGCCGCTAGACGAAATAAATTTAGTTGAGATTACAGTTGCCGCTGGTTTTGCAATATTCTGGAATACGATTCCACTTAATAGCAATTGTCGCTGGATCAACAATTTGTGTATAAGCTGCAAAAGATTTTTTCCACTCTAACGCTTCTCGAAAACTATTGAGACAGTACATTTCAGACATGCTCGTCCAACGATTACGCCAGTCATTTGAGGTACAGTCCCAAGCCACTGAGTCACCAAGCTCGTTAGTCTTACCATCTACCAATCGATAAAATTGTACCACATTCCACTCGCCAGGGTTTGGCGACATTCTTTTACCGAGAAAGAACGGTGACATCGTTCGTTGGTTTACAAATTCTGAATCATCATCGTGACCAACACTATCGTAGCATTCAAGATCATTATTATTACAAAGACCGCCATTAACTGACAACGTCTTCATCGGATAAGGAAACACTGTACTGACACTGCGGGTATTAGTACCGATACTGTCGTACTTTCGCCCAAAGGCAAAGTAGCGCATGGCCATTCGTTGTGCTTCAAGGCTTTGTTTGCCGTTTGGATAATTGAACGCACCCCAAGCCTTACTATTGCCATGAGCTTTCAATGTAGTATATGTACCTCCTGTTTCGGCAAATAACTGTGCGGGTGTCATTGGCTGACTCATATCAGTATACGTCTTAGACTGAGAAATAAACTTCCACGAGTACGCAGTTCGTAAATTCGCAATATCTTGCCATGATGATTGTGAGACAGAGTTATTTATACACTGGTGGCTAGCCTCATTAGTCCGTCCAGTCACAACACCACCAACACCCCATATACCGTATTTTTTCAGCTCAGTAGCAGACCGCTGAAGCGTTACGGTGCCCGGAGTACCCTGGCAGTTTGGAGAGCTTGCTTGCTCCCAGTTGCTGCGACCCCACATCACAGTTAGATAGCCTGGTTCTGGACCTTCGCTGGCTGCAGTTACTTGTGGCTGGCTCAAAACACCAACTGCTGCAATTAATCCCGCCACTACCATTACAATTAATCGTTTCACGTTCACTCTCCTAAAAAATTAAGCTATTCACTATTTTATACCTCAAAACTGACATGCCTGCAAGAGCATCTCTGTTATAATACCAACTGTATGAGTTTGAGTATTGGTATCGTTGGCCTGCCAAACGTCGGTAAATCGACGCTTTTTAATGCACTCACCAATAATGACATCTTGGCTGCAAACTACCCCTTCGCAACCATCGAGCCAAATACGGGTATAGTGCCAGTGCCAGATGATCGCCTGGATGTATTGCAAAAAATGTATTCGGCCCAAAAAGTTATTCCAGCTACTGTCACGTTCGTCGATATTGCTGGCTTAGTGGCTGGTGCAAGTAAGGGCGAAGGCCTGGGCAATAAGTTTCTTGCAAATATTCGCGAATGCCAAGCTATTATTCATATTGTTCGCGCTTTTGAAAATAACGATATTATCCGTCACGACAACGGCAAGGTTGATCCGAAAGCTGATATTGAGATTATCAATACCGAACTAATGCTAGCTGATATCGAAACGCTGCAAAAACGCCTACCAGCCATGCAAAAAGAGGCCAAAGCATCGCCAGTCGCCAAAGAAAAACTTGGGTACCTCGAAAGTCTGATTCGACACCTCGAGGCCAGTACACCATTATCAGCACTCCCTTCGCTCGACCTCGAGCAGATTCACGATCTGCACTTACTCACCGCCAAGCCGGTTATTTATGCGTTCAATGTCGACGAATCGACTCTCGTCGACGAGGCCGCCAAACAGTCGCTCGCTCAATTGGTCGCGCCGGCGCCTGTCGTGTTTGTCTGCGCCAAGCTAGAAGAAGAGCTAAAAGGCCTTGAGCCTCGTGATGCCAAGGAACTACTCGCAAGTTACGGCGTACATGATACGGGGTTAGTGCAGATGATTCACGCTGCCTACGATACACTCGGTCTGCAGAGCTACCTGACTGCTGGCGAAAAAGAAGTGCGCGCCTGGACAATAAAAAAAGGTGCCACAGCGCCAGAAGCTGCAGGAGTAATTCACAGTGATTTCGAACGCGGCTTTATTGCCGCCGAGATTGTGTCGTACCCAGATGTGGTAGCTACCGGCTCAGAACTTGCCGCCAAGCAGGCCGGTAAGGTTCACACCGTTGGCCGCGACTACGTCATGCAGCAAGATGATATTGTTGAATTTCGTTTTAATGTAACAAAGTAACTTTCGTGAGTTCAGACATAGGGTAAGTGCCCCGTGCAACTGAATGCTCTGGGCCCTGCCACAAAGTGTATTACTCTCAACCGAGGGCAATGCCCCCAGGTGTGGGTGCTAGCCTTGCAAGTTTGCATGTCAAGCCTTACCGCAAATATGTTTAGATATTTTTCTTACGCTTGCATCCTTACCGTTATTTTATTACCATGACAGCATAATCTAATCGGAGGGATAGGTATATGAAATCAATCACTACATACATGAAGTATTACTTAATGGCCGGATTTTTTGCTGGTGTCGTGAGTCTGGTTGGCATGGCTGCACCAGCCAAAGCAGATCAAGGTTTTAGCTTTCCTAGCTGCGGATCAATCAAAGGCTACAGTCAAGTAGGGATTGCTCAGTCAGACGATATCTGGGCCTCAAAATATTACGCTGGTCAAGCCCAGGGTAACGCCAATACTTGCGTCAAAAACATTCAGACAGCATTGAACAAAGGATTTTGTAGCTCAAGCACGCGCCTCGGTGTTGATGGTATTTACGGATCGCAAACAAAACGCGCCGTTATGAACTATCAAAAATACTACCGTAGCCACAATTTGGTAGTCAAAACTGGCTCTACGTGGCAGAGTATCTACGTTGACGGAGAAGTCGGTCCGCAAACCTGGTCGCTTTTTAATAGCACCAACATCTACACTGATCCTATTTGGAATTGCCGCGCGTAGATAGCTTTAGTAGATAAAACCTCTCTCGGTTTCCCTTTACGCCGGTTACTTCACTGTCGGCTTTGTCGACAATAGTAACATAACGTTTTGCCCAGGCTTCAAACTCATGCAGCACCTTGCGTCTAATGCTATCGTTTTTGATGACGCCTTTACTTATCTGGTGCCGACCTGCTTCAAACTGCGGTTTCACCATTGCAACAATTTGCGTGTTTGCATCGGCGATTGTTGCAATGTGCGGCAAAATTTGGCGCAGGCTAATAAAACTGACGTCCATCACCACCACATCAGGTCGGTCGGTCGGTATAAAATCGCGAATATCGGTTTTTTCATGTAGTTCGATACTAGGGTTTGAACGGAGTGAGGGGTGTAGTTGGTCAGTTCCAACATCAACAGCAATTATTTTTTTGGCGTGGTGCTGCAAAGCGTAATCAGTAAATCCACCAGTACTACTACCAACGTCTAGTACGGTTTTTTGCTTGAAGTCGAGACCAAGTTTTTTAGCTACGCTCGCAAGCTTAAGGCCGGCTCGCGAAACATACTGTTCGGCCACATCTACTACCACCTTTGCCTCCTCGCCTACCATCGTTCCCGATTTTTGCTCAATCTGACCATTCACTTTCACCTTAGCAAGCCGAATAATAGTGTCAGCCTGCGAACGAGTCGAAGCTAGCCCTCGCGCTACCAAGATGTGATCTAATCGTTGTCTCATATGTTTATGATACCAAATCAATCTCTACCACTTAAGGGTAAAGAATCTTTTCAACCTCACGGGTAATACCTGCGATGGTTGCATATGAACGCCCTTTTGTCATGACTACAATAATATATCGGCCGCGCGGATGATGTACGATTGCTGCATCATGCACATAGTCCCACAAAAAACCTACTTTATCCCAGACCTCGCCGTCGCTACCGGATGGTACACCTGTTCGATAAGGATGGACTCTGAGCGAGTGAAGCAAGCGGTCACGTTGGGCACCTTGAATTAACGTTCCCTGCTCAAGCCCCACCATGAATTTTGCCAGATCATCGGCTGTTGTGTGGGTAGCGATCGAATTCTTAAAGGTTGTACCTTGGCTAAAACCGTGTTTATAGACAAATTGGTTGACGTTTTCGCGCCCCCACTGACTCAGCCAGGCTTGAGCACATGGGTTGGTACTTGCAATTGTCATGCGATCGAAGCAGCCTGACACAGTGGTGTCGAGCATCGGATCACTCCAGCTAATCGCTCCTTTGTTCATTTGATCAAATAGGTAGAGTGCGACGAACACTTTGTACGTGCTCGCACTGACCGTACTGAGTGAACCATCCGCGCTCGCACGCCAACGCGGACCATCGAGTTGTTCGATTACAATGTTAGCATTTTTCATGCGGGCTGCATCAGTAACATAACTTTGCAATCCTTCCTGACTCGCAGTGTACTTATTGTTATACATCACTACTGCCGGTACATCGACAAGTGTCGCTATAAAATCAACACCCTCTGTTGATTCACTCAGTAGTTGCTCGGCGATCTCTTTGCTCGCCTGTTCAGTCGCGATCCGTTTACCGCTCGCACCATCGATGCGAGCCGTTTCAATACCATTGACAATAGTAACCGCAGTCGTACCAGGTTTTGTGCCAACGATATCACTTATGCCGTCAAGGTATGCTGAGAGTTTCGAGCCGTCAACTGCTACAATCAGGCTGTTATCACCACCTCGATCAATTCTTAACCACGAAGCAATCTCAGTTCTATCTGGCGTAAACTGCTTGTCATCAACGTGAATTGTCACTGTTTTGGCAAGCGATTGTTCAATTTTAGTCCTAACTGCAACTAAGTCTTTCGCCGTAGTTTGCGGCGACACTACAACAGCTTTTACCGGTACAACTGATACCGTACCGAGACGAATTGCTGTAGCAATAAGAGCATTCTTTACATCTGCAGAAGCAACGATTGTTCCAGGCTTCTCATCATGCGCTACTATCTCTCCATTGGTGATAGAGACCTTCGCGTTTTGTGCGGGTACCGTTAATTTAGAAGCGATCTCTTCTGTCATTTTTGTAACGATCTTGGATTGATACTCGACTGGAACATCCCGAACATGCGGCCATTTAAATACGATCGATAGTGGCACAAAACGCTGCCAAAATGGATACTTTTGCAAGCGCAAGGTCGCCTGGGCAGTCAGTGCCTCTGCGCCCACCTCACCAATGTCGACCTCAAGATATGTCGTTGTACTAGCAGCAACAATCACGCGACTACGTTGGTATCGATCGTTAATCTCTCTCGCAAGCTGAGTTTCAGTCTGCATTCCAACAAATGTGTCAGAAATTCGAGCAAATGGCAGCGCACGATCTGGGGGGTACAGTAATTGATACGCAATAACTGCTACTACACTAAAAAACACCGCCCATACCATGGCGCGGTGGTGTTTTTTGTTTGGCATAACTCGATAATAGTGGTGTTTTACTCGTGTATGCAGCCGTTTTTTTGACTTATTTTTGTGTGACGCCATAGCGTCTAGTATAGCATTAGCGTTTAGCGAGCATTACTTTTTACGCTCGCGATATTCACCTGTACTCGTGTCAACACTTACAATATCGCCTGTCTTTATAAAAGCCGGTACGCGAATGGTTTTACCTGTTTCGAGTGTTGCGTCTTTCATGACGCTATTGGCCGTATCGCCTTTTACGACGTCTTCGGCATAGGTAACGGCTAAGAATAGGTTTTTAGGTAGTTCAACATTAATCACTGTTCCATCAAAAAACTGTAGGTTAACATTTTCACCCTCTTTGAGAAAATCTTTGGCTTCATCGACTAAATCACTAGAAAGTTCAAACTGCTCAAAACTTTCAGGGTTCATGAAGTAGTAGGTCGTACCATCGCTATATAGATACTGTGCCGTCTGACTACTTACCTCGGCCGACTCAATCTTATCTTGACCTTTGAATGTCTTCGGAATGACGGCACCGGTAATGAGGTTTTTCAACTTTACATTAACTATCGAGCCACCTCGGCCCAAGACTTTTTGGCCGTATTCAACAACACGATACGGCTGGCCATCAATCTGGCAAACAGTGCCTTTTTTGAGATCGGTCGGTTGATACATTGCCTAATTATCCTTGAGCCACAAATGGCAGCAGCGCTAAGTGTCGAGCTCGTTTGATCGCAACTGCTAGTTGACGTTGCTGCTTGGCGCTGAGACCGGTTTTACCAATTGGTTCAATCTGGCCGTACGCATTGATATATTTCATCAGCGTTTTTACATCTTTATAGCTAAAGTAAACTATTTTTTCGTCGCGCTTAGTTTTTAACATGTTGATTCCTTGTCGTTAATTAAAATGGTATTTCGCTTAGATCAATTGGTTTGTCATCGATATCCTCGACAACAACATCCTTCGATGGTTGTTTTGGTGCAGCTGCAGTATTGTTTGAAGTGCCACCAGTGCCTGCGTTATCGCTCGGACCATCGAGAAACGTAACATCGGTTGCAACAACCTCAACACGCGAGCGTTTTTTACCAGTTTCTTTATCGTCCCAACTATCCTGGCGCAGGCGACCCTGTACGAGGCAGCGTCGTCCTTTTGTGAGGTACTGTGCAACAAGATCACCCAGTTTTTCCCAAGCAGTGATATCAAAAAAATCCGTTTGGTCATCTTGAGTATTTCGATCGACTGCAAGACTAAAGCTAACAATACTTTTACCCGTACTAGTCGTACGTACCTCTGGATCACGCGTCAGTCGACCCATTAGTATTACTTGGTTGATACTACGAGCCATATTCCCTCCTTATTCCTATTCTTCTTCAACTTTATCGTTGCTAGACTCAGCTGCTGCTAGCGCTGCTCGTTCTTTCTCGTCAACCTTCACCAGTAGATAACGCAGAATGCCATCAGTAATATTAAGGGTATTCGAAATTACTACTGGCGCTGATGCTGGTAGCTCAAGCTCAAAGTAAACGTACACAGCAAAGTTCTCTTTATTAATAGCGTACGTCAAGCGTTTTTTGCCCCAATTATCTTCTTTGGTGACTTTACCACCGGCATCCTTTACTAATTTTCGTACTTTTTCGAGCGGTGCCTCGAGATCTGTTTCGAGATCGGGGTGAACAAGAACAGTTAGTTCGTATTCTTTCATAAGTGAACCTCCTTTGGAATCCTTATGGATGATTATTCTATCGCAAATAATCTTAGGTTAGTAACAATGTTATTATACGGTAATAAATGATTTTTGACTAGTGTTTTTCAACACTTAGCAAAAACGAATGTCATCTGTTTCGCTTCTACAAGCTTTGTGGTGTTACAATAAGGCCCATGACAGTTGGAATTCAGGGACAGGCAGGTTCGTTTCATGAACACGTTGCTAGAAAATGGTATGGACATTCAGTAGAACTCTCCTATTACACCACATTTGCCAACTTATTTGATGCATATGAATCTGGTGAAATTACAGCAATTGTTAGTGCGGTCGAAAACACCTTATACGGTTCGATCAATGACGTATACCATCTTATTGAACAATGTAGTGCGCCCATTATTGGGGAAGTAAAGTTACCGATTGTACATAATCTTATCGGTCTACCAAATACAAAACTGACAGAAATTACCGAGGTATATTCACAGTCAATGGCCCTCAGCCAATGTCACGATACTGTTCGTAAGCTCCTCCCCAACGCCGAGATGATTGAATATTTTGACACCGCTGCGGCAGTTGAATACGTTAAATCACTCGACTCGCCAAATGCAGCTGCAATCGCAAGCGCTGAAGCAGCAAATATTCACGATATGACAATCTTAAAGGCAGGTATGCAGGATGACTCCACCAACATAACTCGTTTTTTAATACTAGAAAACATCACGAGTGATCCCAGGTCCAATCGGTCATCACTCATTATCACGACATCTCATAAACCAGGAGCATTGGCCGAGGTACTCAATGTTTTTGCTAGTCGAGGAATCAATCTAGTGAAACTACAATCGCAACCAATTGTCGGTCAGCCGTGGAATTACAAATTTTTCATCGTTGTCGACTGTGCTGGCAAGAAGCTGCGAAATCTAGTCGCTACTATCGAAAAAAGTGACCACCAGGTCACTTTGCTCGGCGAATATCGGGCGAGCTAATCTACTTTAAGTAAATAGTTGATCCCGTACGCCGTGTCCCAGGTAGGATAACACGTACCGTCCGTCTCATTTGTTGCAGTGGGTAGTGATTCGAGATGAGCCATGAGCCATGTGCCCGAGGCACCACAACTTGCCTTCATATACGCGGTACAGCTGACACCTGCGCAACTCGCTAGCCCCGACGGATCTTTACGCGCAGCTCCTAGATAATTAACGCTCGACGCGGCACCTTTACCGAGGAGGCAATCGTTCACTGAGACGTTTGGCCCAGAACCATCGTAATCAGCCCCTAACCAGCCCGAGCCTGCACCTGAACCGCAACCAGCTTCTGCGTAGTTCCCGACGTCAACATTGTATAGATGAATCGCTTTTGCAAGCGCTTGCAAATCTTGTTTTCGAGCGCTATCTCGTGCTCGCACCTGAATACCGTTGTACGCAACGATGGTAATCGCGGCAAGGATAGCAATAACTACAATAACTATAAGTAATTCAACGAGAGTAAAGCCTTTACGGTAGCTACGGTATCTGCTGTATCGTCCACCCATGATGCTCATTGTAGCATAAGCACTTTATTTCTAGGCTAAGATAACTCTTCGGCGCCATCAAGTTCAGCAAGACTATTTACGAGAACTTCCCGTGGACGCGCACCATCCGCCGGACCAATAATCCCTTGCTCTTCCATTTCCTCGATAATCCTGGCGGCTCTCGCATAGCCGATCCTCAACCGTCGTTGCAGCAGGCTGGTACTGGCTTTACGGCTTTCAATTACTACTCGTACTGCGTCTTTGAACATATCATCGCCACCTTCGTTATCAAAGTCCATCACAACACCGCCGCGGCCATTAAGCTGAACTGGCTGGCTGATAATTTCGTCATTATACTGCGGCGGTGCCTGCATGCGAAGATAATCGGTGATCTTCATAACTTCGTCATCCATCACCCAAGCACCTTGAATACGTACGGGCTTGTTCATATCGGCAGTTTTATAGAGCATATCACCTTGACCTAGTAGTTTTTCGGCACCAATCTGATCCAAAATCGTTCGACTATCCACCTGGCTTGCTACTGTAAAGGCAATGCGTGCTGGTACATTAGCTTTAATCAGACCGGTGATTACATCTACGCTTGGACGTTGGGTTGCGAGCACCAAATGAATACCCACAGCTCGAGCCTTCTGTGCCAGACGCACCACCAAGGCCTCAACGTCGCGAGCAGCTACCATCATAAGATCGGCTAGCTCATCGATTACAATAACCACGTATGGCATATTCCCTTTATTCACTTCTTGCGGTACGCCATTTTCATCCTCAACGGCGATTTGTTTTCCGGTACTCTGCAGTTTTTTATTGTAGCTGCCAATATCCCGCACCCGTTCTTCGGCCAGAAGTTTATATCGCCGTTCCATTTCGTTAACTGCCCACTTTAGAGCACTAATGGTTTTTTCTGGTTCAACAATAACGGGTGTAAGTAGATGTGGAATATCTTCATACGGCGCCATCTCAACCTGTTTTGGATCAACTAAAATTAGTTTCATATCGCTCGGACTATTACGATACAGCAAGCTAGTAAGCAGCGAATTAATCATTACTGATTTACCACTTCCAGTTTGACCAGCAATCAATAAGTGCGGCATTTTATTGAGCTTTCCTACCACAGGTTCGCCCGAAATATCTTTTCCTATCGCAAAACCAAGTGGATCAGCAATACCCTTCCATATGTCGCTACTTAGCACACCATACAAACGAACATCGGCCGCTTTCTTGTTCGGCACTTCAATACCAACTGCTTTTTGACCCGGAATTGGCGCTTCAATACGTAAACTTTGCGCGGCTAGATTAAGAGCCAAATTAGTTTCTAGTGCCGAAATGCGCGACAACTTCACTCCACTTGGAGGGCTCAAGGTATATTGCGTCACCTTCGGTCCAATATTCGCACCTTCCATTTTTACATCGATGTTAAATTCATGCAGTGTGTCGCGAATCGTCGCAGCATTGTGTTCAATATCACCAGCATCAGCCGGGCTCTGCTTTTTTTCAAGCAAATCTAAACTCGGCGGTTGCCAATTTGGATCACTTGCCATTACCAGCGCGGCCTGTTGTTCGGCAGATTTATCCTGTTTAACACTACCTTTTAGAGATGACAGGCGAGCATTCTTTTTGTCGTCGCTGGTTAACATAGGCACACCGGCATTTAGCTTAAAGTCATCAATTTTATCCTTAGCATCAATTTCAGCCGCTTTACGCATCACCTTAACATTTTCATCCTCATCGCTACTGTCACCACGCAGACTGCTCCAAATGAGGGCGATTATCGTACCGGGCGAAACTCGTACCACAAAAAGTAGCGTAATCACAATCAGTAAGCTGTAAATGAAGACTGCTACACCACTGTTTACCAGTGCTAACATACCACTATTGAGTGTATCCCCCACAAAGCCACCAGTAGTATGTCCAGAAGAATTTTTATAAAGCCCGCACAAGCCTGCTATCCAAACCACTAGTAGTACTGTCGCAAAACGCATCACAAACGGTAAACGATTATCTTCGGCACGGAATATTTCAATGGCTACGTATATAAATAAAACTGGTAGTACGTAGACGGCGTAGCCAACTGTACTCTTCATCGCATCATTAAGCCAATTTAGCACTGGCCCACCAGCGCTAAACCAAGCTACGATTAGCAGCAAAGCGAGCGCAATCAGTATTACCCCGCCCACCTGCGACCAAAAGCCACCGGGCAGCGTATGCGTCGGTGTATCGTGCTGCTTTTTGCGACTTGAATGTTTTTTTCTTTTCGCCATATCTGTTCGTCATTATACCGCGACATCTAAATGGTGTCGATAACGGTTACACTTATATTGTAGCACAATTTACTACAAAAAGCAATTCCACCGCAGCTATTACTACGTATTTCCTGTCTCTAAGATGAAACTTCTTCAGCAGTTCGTAGCAATGAACCACGCCGGCGATAATAGACAATCACTCCCAACATTGCGCCATAGTACAAGAGCCAAAGAGCAGACATCGACATTAAAACAATATTTTTGGTGCTCACCATGTAGGTAAAACAGAATACCTGTGTTAATAACCACATACTCCATGTTGTAAGGCTTAGCTCTTCTGAATTACGCTTACGCATAATTTCGTTAATCTGAGGTAGGCCTGCAATAATTTGTGCGATACAGGCAATAGTATATATTAGTGCAAGAATATTCATATTTGTTTGTTTTATTTGTTACAGTAGTATCTATAAGTATATTAGCATAAACAATATAAAAAGTCAATATATCTTTGTCCTATAGATCTCATCGGCATACCTAGTGATCGATAGTAATTAAAAATACCGACAGTTGTATGAAGTGACAGTCATAAAATTTTAGTAGCTATGGCCACCCTGATGTACTTTTGGTTCAACCACTTCTGAATCAGGGTACTGTTTGGGCGGAAAACGGCGATTTGACGGAGCAGACATCGGAGCGCGCCCGCTATTTGGACCAGTTGGCTGCTGAGCTGTCAAAGCCGGCTGCGGCTGTACTGCTGGCTTACTGCCACCAATTTCATTAATCACTGGAATGACAATTGGTGTACGACGAGTTTGATCATAGAGGATATGCGTAATTTCATCACGCAGTTCTTTTTTGATTACATCCATATCAACCTTTTTGCCGCTGCCCAGGCTACGAGCGGCCTTTTGCTTTAGATACAGTCGAATTGTGTTCATCAGTTCTTCGCTATCACGCATGTAGATAAAACCACGCGAAATAATATCTGGACTTGTTAGCAACCGACCAGTGCCCCGCTGCACCGTCAAGACAACAATAAACATACCCTCTTGACTCATATGAATGCGGTCTTTGAGTACTACTTCAGAGACAATTGAGCCACTGTCATCGTACATCACACCCCCTACTGGTATGCGGCCGATTTTCTTGGCAGAATCGTGAGTAATTTCAATCACGTCACCGGCATCACAGACAAAGATATTCTCTCGCGGAATGCCGTTTTCCTTTTCGGCCAGGCGGGCATTATGTACCAACATGTGAAACTCACCATGGTATGGGATATAGTATTTGGGATTGAGGGCACTAATGAATCGAATGTGATCTTCGTAATACCCATGTCCTGACAGGTGTAGCGGACCAATACCCGTAAGGTGTGTTTTACCGTTTTGAATCACCTCGCTACCTTCACGCATCAAACCATCTACTGTTCGAACAACGTACTTTTCATTACCTGGAATCGGGTTTGAGCTAAGCACCACTACATCGGTACCTTTGATCTTAATGTGTTTGTGGGCACCACTCGCCATACGGTTAAGTACGGCATTAAACTCACCCTGGCTACCAGTACATACAATCGTTACCTGGCCGTCGGGCAACTTGATAATATCTTCCATTTTCATGACGACATCTTTTGGTACTTTAATTGCCCCGGCCCGCAGCGCCACCTCTAGGTTTTGAATCATGCTGAAACCCGCAAACGCTACCTTGCGACCATGATTCTTAGCTTCTTCCAAAATAAGCTGCATACGGTGTAATTGGCTAGAAAAGCTCGAAATAATAATACGGCTACCGGAGTATTTGTCCATCACTTCACCTAAGCTATGTTGAACGTCGTATTCACCGTGCGTGTGCGTACCTTCACTTTCACAGTTGGTCGATTCATTTAGCAATGCCAAGATACCCTCTTTGCTGGCAATCTCAGTCATTCGTTCAAAATCAAATTTTTTACCATCGACTGGATTATCTTCTATACGCCAGTCACCACTACAGACAATATTACCGAGCGGTGTTCGAATAAGAACGGCCGTTGAATCTGGTATCGAGTGATTTACTCGCATTAATTCAACATTAAAACTATCACCTAGTTGAACTCGCTCGTGCGCCTCAGGATTGAGCTCATTGTACTGCGGCTCATACGAGCCGTCGGTTTCTTCCATGGTACGTTGCAACATGCCAAGCGTAAATCGGCTGGCATACACCGGAGCCGGAATCTTGGCGATCAAATGTCGAAACGCGCCGATGTGATCGAGGTGTCCATGCGTAAACACGTGACCGCGGATGCGATGCTTATTCTCTTCGAGCCACGTTATATCAGGGGTAATGTAGTTGATCCCCGGATAATCACTACCTGGAAAAATAAAACCCATATCGACAACAATAATGTCATTGTCATATTCAAACGCCGTCATATTTTTGCCAATTCCCATTTCGCCAACACCGCCGATTGGAATAATCTTTAAGGTTGGACGTTCGGCACGGCGTCCTTTCGGTTGATCTTTTAGGCTAAACTGTTGGCCGTTATAGCCATTAAAAATAGACTTGTTCACTGGCACATTAATGATGTGCTGACTGGCACGTAAGTTAACGTCCTCAGATGTGCGACGCTGAGCTCGAAATACTTCACCTTTGCGTGTCGTTGTATTATTTAGTGCTGCAAACTCAGATTTCTTTTTTGCATTTGGCCGCTTACTGATATCATCGCTCTGCGGCGTAGTGAGCCGTCGTTGACCCATAAATTACTTTCTCCTTTTCGTTTTATATATTTAATAAGTAATTTCAAAGTAAAAATTTTCAGAGGTGAGAGGTTATTCAGCAAATTTGTAGAAAAGTTCCCTCTCTGAAGTTATTTTCATTATAGCAAAAATTCGTTCAAAATGCAAGTCCTTAGATAAGAAAGATATCGACAAGGTGCGGATAATGAGCATTGATGAGCGCGAGGTACAAGATAAGATCGACTTTTAGATGAACCAATATCACATACAGTAAGTTGTCGGTTTTATAAAAAACAATTCCCTGCAGCAGTGCAAAGAAAAACACGCCAATCGGTGCCCACCCACGAAAACCAAGTTCATACAAAAATGACGTAAAAAGCACCGCCTGGACAAAATTTGCCTGATAAAACGGTAGGTGTTTACGTAGTAACGATAGCACTGTGACAATAAAAAATAATTCATCCCAAATACCGAGACTATTTGTGCCAATAAATAAAACTACGAGGTGATACGGATCGGCAATGACCGTCCAGTTGTGGTAATCACCCGTCGTTTGCATCCATAACGGCAGCAATAAATAGGCCAGTACTAATGCCAATACCAGGTAGCTGATGTTTTGTTTCGTCCAAGCATGCCGACCAAATGGAAAGTGAATGATGCTTTCTCTGCATAGATGTCTCGTCACAATTAAAGGAACGAGTACCGCTAATACTAGGAGTGTACCCATGGTGGCAAAGTGGGTTAGTTCTAAATTAGTACTGATTGGTGTGAGGCCAATTAGCGCAACCGATACGAATATTAGTCCAATATGCCGGGCTGTCGAGCGGTTTACGAAGCCAAGTAAAGCTAGTCCAGCCGCCAGTATTGAATACCCCAATGCTGGCTGCTCCATAGGGATCGTAAGTATAGTTCCGGCCATCAAGCAAATCAGGCTGATATACAGCGCCCCCTTCTCCTGAAATACCGTGGTCATGATTGTTCAGTTATGTATTTAATCGTTGTTAAAAAATCATCAATTAGTATTTGGCGCATACTGCCGTTGTATAATGCAGCAGCAGGATGGTATAGCGGTGCAATAATATAGTTACTGTCATGATACTGAGCACGACGCGGTTTGCCGTGATCGCGCGACAGAGCAAGATTTGGGATAAACGACGCACCGCTATGTCGACCGAGCGTAATAATAGCTTTAGGATTGATGATCTCGATTTGTTTGAGCAAGTATGGCCAGAATTCACGTTTTTCTTCTGGGGTTGGGTCACGATTATTTGGTGGGCGGTATTTAACAATATTAGTAATATATATGTCTTGACGCTCCCTTTCAGCAGCTGCAAGCATCTCGTTGAGAAACTTACCGGCAGCCCCAACAAATGGTATGCCTTGCTCGTCTTCATTTTTACCCGGCGCTTCCCCTATAAACATAATATCGGTATCGAGATTACCGTCACCCATTACTAACTGGGTGGCAGAACGTGCCAGCGGCGCACAGACATCAACAGCTATAATATCTTGTCGTAATTGCTCTAGCTGCTGCTGTTTGGTCACTATTTTTTGCTGTTATATTTTTCAGAAATAACGTCGGCTAATGCACTCATTTCACTACGCATATTACCGTCTTCCATTTTCTTTTCTAGGTTAGATTTCCAGTCTCGATCTGCATTGCGCAGTTCGGTTTGAAGATCATAAAAATCATTCAAAACAGCGCTATCATAGGTACGTGGATTTTCTCGCATAGCCTTAACTTTTCGCACTGCTTCTATTAGTTTTACAAGATCAGTTTTGATTCGTTCCACATACGACTTATTATTACTATCTTGTAGTCCGCTAATCGCATTGATATCGGTTTGCATGTTCTCTAGCATAGCGAGCGCTGCATCAGGACTTGACGGAGTCTCATTCATACTCATCGCGATTGGCAAAATCTTTTCATATGCTTCAATTCGCGCATTCATTGCTGCATCAAAATTCGCACGCTTTGCTTCTACTGCATCCCATTTTTGCTTGACGTCTTTGTCTTTGTTGACCGCCTTATTTTTTGACAGTGTATCGAGACTGTTAGAAAATTTGTTGGCGTTTTCTTTTAGCTTTGTTAATGCATTATCGAGTTCGGTTTTTGTACCGCTTGTGTTCACATAGGTACCAGATATCCCATTCCAGGCAGAACGTGCTTCTTCAGTGGTATCCATAGCCTTTTTGTAATCATCTTTCGATGGTCCGGCAAGTAAAACGAGCACCAGCAGCATAAGACCTAGCAGGGCTACTACACCGGCAATAATTAGTCCAATAATTAGAGGTTTTTTTGATTTTTGCGACTGAGCATACGCCGGCTGAGTTGCCACGGTTTGTTGCACTTCCGCTTCACGTGGTGACTGTGGTTGGGGGGGTGTTATAGTTTGATTTGGTTGTTGATACGATGGTGGCGCTACGGGTGGTGACTGGTTATCGTTCGGTGATGTGTTGTCCGGATTCATAGTTTCCCCATTTAGTTTTTTCTATAACTTAGTATAGCATTAGCGGGCTTTGTTTTTGATATGTTTTCGCCCAGAAGTTACGTTCTTGCCATTATTACCCGTTAACTTTCGGGTAATATAACCTATCACTATTGGCGCAAGCCACATAGCTACGCGCCGCACCAGTGGATTTTTTGCTAGTTTGATAATTTTTGATTGCTTTGTCATATATCTACTATACCACCCGTGTAACGGCGATATAATATAAAATTACACCTAATACAGTAACTAACGCACCCAGCAGAGCGTAAGCCGTCCATATCGACTGCTCTTGCGCAAGAATACTCAAAATAAGTAGCACCCGGAACAACCACAACATTGCCCATGAAATTAATTGCCGAAGTCATGGTTGACCTTTTGCGCGCTGATACAGTATGCTGAACAGCAACTTGAATACGGTTTTCAACCACTGGCATTATTAAAAAGATTAACATAAACGCCGCTAGAGAAGTCATATTACGCAGCCAAGCGGTAATCACAAACACAGCAACACACAGAGACAGCAAGTATACAATAGACGAGCGTAGTCGCGTTGCAATCAGAAAACCAGCCACAAGTATGAGACCAGCAACCCCGTTACTAACAGCAACGGCCGCTTCATTGTTATTAAATACCGCCATGTAAATGTACTGTCCGAGCTCGTAAACAGGTGTCGTCACAACAAGGACAATCACCATGCCAAGCGCAATTAGTTTGAGACGATCTGAGTGTAAGATTTCTCGAAATGCTTCCTTTAGATGCTGCCAGTGGCTAACTATTTCTTCTTCGACAGGTTCGTCGTCTGCTTGCATTGGTGGCTCAGTAAGTCGTAGTGCTGCTGCACCGGCAAGAACAAGAGGAATAATAGATATCAAGAATATGCTGCGAAAATCAAGCACGTACACAAATGCACCCGCAGCAATTGAGCTAATACCAATACCTAGCATAAACCAAGCCTGCTGGGTAGCGTTGAGCTTTTCGTAAACAGCGCTTTTTCCGAGCTGTTTTGACGTGTCAAACAGCAATGCTTCATAGGTGCCGTAATATAGTACGGTAAATAATCCCCAAAAAACTGTACCAAAAATATACATACCAAAGTTGGTAGAAAGTCCTAAGACAACATCGGCTAATATGAAGCAAAGAAGAGCTAGCAAAAGGGTGCGTTTACGCCCCCATCGGTCAGCTAACACTCCTGCCGGAACATCGAGAACAAGAGTAATCGCCATATATACGGCAACAATAATTCCAATACCAGATGGTCCAATTCCCAAAATATTTTGCAAAAACAGCTTCTCAATTCCATACCAAAATACAAAACCAACCGAAAAGCTGATCAAGTAAAGTTTTTCAAGCTGGTGATGATAGGTTGTTATCGTTGGCTCCTAGTAGCTGTACAGTAACAGAATTATAGACTTATTTTCTCAATTACTATGATTGACCGCCTCAACAGCAGCGATAATATGATTGTATGATCCCGTCCTGATCTATATTATCTTTCTTTGTGCATTTTTCTCGCGAGCAGCCGTGCTATACCCACCTATTTTACTCTGCGTCTTTGATGCTAAGGCTGAGCCGGCCACGGTCGTCGATTTCCATCAGTTTAACGCGAACTTTTTGGCCTTCTTTTAGTACGTCTGTCACCTTTTCGACGCGGGTATTGGCCAGTTTCGAAATATGCACCATACCATCGGTACCTGGCATAATATTCACAAACGCACCGAAATCCTTGATACTAACAACCGTTCCGTCATATGTCTTACCAACTTCTGGTTCTTCGGTGAGCGACTTGATCCAAGCAAGTGCTTTTTCGATACTTTCCCCATCAGGACTCGCCACAGTAATCAGTCCGTCATCCTTAATGTCGATCTCTGCACCAGTTTCGCTAGTAATCTTATTGATCACTTCACCACCTTTGCCAATCACCGCACCGATCTTATCAGGATTAATTTTAATTTTTTCAATTCGAGGTGCATATTGGCTAAGGTTCGTACGAGCACTCGCAATCACGCTGACCATATGTTGCAAAATATGTGTTCGGCCAGCCTTGCTTTGCTCGATTGCCTGCTTCAAGACATCTACTGGCAAGCCATGTACCTTCATGTCCATTTGCAGCGCAGTAATGCCTTTTTCGGTGCCGGTTACCTTGAAGTCCATGTCGCCAGCAAAATCTTCGGCATCGGCGATATCGCTTAAAACATATGGTCGATCACCGTCCATCATTAGACCCATGGCAATTCCGGATACCGGACGAGTGATTGGCACGCCTGCATCCATCAGTGCCAAGCAGCTGCTACAAGTAGCTGCCATACTGGTACTACCATTTTGACTCATAATTTCGGTAACGCTACGGATTGCGTAGGGAAAATCTTCTTCGCTTGGTAGCACGGGTATGAGTGCACGTTCAGCTAGGTATCCATGGCCGATTTCACGTCGACCTGGGCTTCCAAGACGTCGAACTTCACCGACAGTGTAACCAGGAGCGTTGTAATGGTGCATGTAACGGCGTTCAAAATCCGTCTGCTCCATTGTGTCAACCAACTGAGCATAACTAAGTGGAGCAAGAGTAATAATATTCATCGCCTGTGTTACACCGCGGGTAAAAATGCTTGAACCGTGAGTTCGTGGCAAAATACCAACTTCAGAGCTCAGCGAACGAACTTCATCGAGCGCGCGGCCATCGGGACGCGTGTTGTCTTCTACAATGCCGCGACGAACATCTTTATGGAGGGCGTTCGTAAAGGCTTCATCATATTCATCACGAAGTTCTGTCGTGTATGACTCTTCTCCAAGTTTACCCGCCATCGACTCGTGAAATTGCCAGCGAATTTCGTTGACAAGCTCATTACGCTCTGGATAGGCTTTGCGAAGCTGTTTACCAAATTTGTCGGCTACCCACTCATCTACTTCTGTTTGAATATCTTCATCGGGCAAAATCAATTGATAGTCTTGAGTAAGTGGTGCAACTTTTTCCTCAAGTTGTTTTTGCAACTCAATCGCTGGCTGCATCATGTTGTGTGCCCAAGCAATACCATCTACGATAACTTCTTCAGAAACTTCGTTAGCGCCCGCCTCGACCATGGTAACGCCATTTTCGATACCAGCTACCACTAGATCAAGATCGCTCGCCGCTCTTTCTTCTGGTGTCAAAAAGGCTTTGAATTCGCCATTGACACGTCCAACACGCAACCCTGCCACCGGACCATCAAATGGCGTACCGGTCAGCATAAGCGCACTACTTGCAGCAATCATACCGACAACATCAGGCCTAAATCTTGGATCCATACTGAGAACACTAGCAACAACCTGTACTTCTTGGCGATATCCTTTTGGAAAAAGTGGTCGAATTGGTCGATCAATTAAGCGACCAATCAAAATTGCTTCGTCGCTCGGTCTGCCTTCACGCTTGATAAATCTGCTACCGCTAATTTTACCTGCCGCATAGAATTTTTCTTCGTAGTCTACCGATAACGGAAAGTAGTCGAGCTGAATTGGCCGTGAGCCAACCTGTGCTGTACCAAGTACGACCGTGTCCCCGTAACGAACCAGTACACTCGCCGTGCTGCGAAAACCAACACGGTTAACCTCAAGTGTTAATGACTGACCGCAAAAATCGGTCGTAACTGAAAAAACATCCTTGCCATTAGGGTTGATAATACTCATCGTGAGCCTCCTTTGTTTGCTCGCAGAGAGTAACAGGTATGAAGGTTTGAAATTTTCAAGCCATCGTATCTATCACCATCTGCGAATAATTACCTCTTTTAGTATATCATGATTTGCTGCATGTATTGCGCCCTAGTAATGTCTTTTTGTGCCGCTATTCTCGCATTGTTGTTTATTCACGTTCTTTTGCAATCGGCTTAGTAGCACGACGCGGCATTACGCGCAGAATGATCAAGCGTTCATATCAGTTTATCTGCTTTGCAAAGCATCGAGCGCCACAGCAACCGCAGCAAGCACGCGCCAGTCAACAGATTCTACTAAGCTATCGTCCGCGCTAAAACGATAGTGATCACGAAAGAGTGTTATTTTTTCATACCGCCCAACTTCACTACCACTCGAATTTGTGAACACAAAATGGTATTTGAAGAAATTCACTATAATATCGGCAAGATCGCTAATAATTCCCACATACCGCCGTAGTAGTGCAAGTAGCAAATTATTTTCACTAACAGTCACAGTGGGTTGTCCATTTGCATCAAGAATTTGCCACGTACTTTTGGCAAGTGACTGCTTAAATAGCTTTTGAAAGGCACCTACTTGTTGCCCGTTCGCATCTTCAACGATGTATTTACCGTGTACATCAAACACCTTTTCCGCCCGCAGAGTAAAAATCGGTATCGTTTTTGATTCATCAGTATAAAACGTCACTTTTTCTTTAAACGCGATCCTTTTTTGCTGAGCAAAAGCGGTCACATCTCCCCTTTGACCGTCTTCTCGAGCATTAAATACAATATACTTATTGGTAAATGCGGTAATTTTTTGTTCAACATAAAGTCGCGGTTTCATATTGTTTATAGTACGACGGATCGATATGTAATACAATCGAACAAGACTAGTGTACTGTATCGATATTAAGAAAAACTCCGCTATTTGCGGAGTTTTAGTTTGTCTAGTACAGCTTTGTATGCTTCGAAGTTCGTATTTTCGAGGTATTTCAGAAGCTTCTTACGCTTCCCTACCATCTGGATTAGTCCACGACGAGCCATATTGTCGTGCTTGTTAACTTTTAGATGTCCAGTCACCTCTTTGATACGAGCTGTCAAAACTGATATTTGAGCTTGTGGGCTCCCAACGTCACTTTTGTTCACCTGAGTCAAAGCAATTGCCGTAGCTTTATTGTCTTTAGTGATCATACCTTGAAATTATACCAGAGCGATGCAGCAATTTCAAGTAGAGCTTGTGCGTCGACTTAACTTCCATCCTACCATCACCAATAAAATACCACCTACAGCAATCAGGCTGACACTCCCCCCCGTCTCCCCCAACTCATCAGTCATCGCGTCTAGTGGGTTTGTTGGAGTGGTTGGCTGCTGCACCTTCAACTCATCCCTACTACTATCACTGAGGGTTTGACCACTTCTGGTGGTTACTTCGACCGTAATGTCGTAGCTACCGTCTGGTAATGGCGGGGTCAGGTGTGAGAGGTCAAGTGTCCAGGTGTTGTTTGCTGGATCACTGGTAAGCTCAGTATTAGTACCAAGGACATACCAGACGTTGTTCAGTCTGACACGCAGGCTTTGGCTATTGGCGCCATCATAGGTACCAGTAATGACTGGTTGGCCATTGGTGCTTGTTAATGGGTCGACTGTTGGGAGGTCGGCGTCGGGGCGTTGGATGGTGAGTTCGTTGGTGGTGGGGTCAACTGAACTGTTGGTGGCAGCGTCAGTGAAGGTAGCGGTAACGTTGTAGGTACCAGGTGTGAGTGGTGGCGTAATGGTACCAAGCGGCAATGTCCAGCTGCCGTCAGTGTTGTTGGTAGCAGTGAAGCTATGGGAGTAGCGACTGCCACTGGTGGCAGTGTCAGTTATGAGCAGCGAGATGGTCGCAGCTGGGTCAGATACGGTACCGGTGAGCTGCGGGCTGTCCTGGAAGGTCGTGAGCGGATTAATGGTGCCAGTTGGTGAGGTAGCATCATAGGTGACGCTGGTATCGGCGGAAGGATTGCCCTCGTTGCTGGCAGTGTTCCCATTGCCAGCCAGGTCAGTGACGGTACCAGCTGCTAGGCTTAGACTGACGGTGTCGCCATCAGTCATACCAGTCACGGTTGCTTGGTAGGTAATGTTGTCTGTCGTTGTTAGTGAGCTGACACTCCCTGTGGTTGTGCCAGTAAGAGTGAGGTTACCGGCAGTAAGAGAGCTGAGTGCTTCTGAGGCGGTAATAGTAAAGACGGCTGCGTTGACATTGGTGGGATCAGGCTGTGTGGCTGCTTGGAGGATGGATACGGTTGGTGCGGTGGTATCGATGGTGAGCGCGGCAGTCTTGCTGCTGGTAGTGGTCATGGTGGTTTCAGGATCGGTGAAAGTAGCCAGTGTGTCGTAGGTGCCTTCAGCTATGGGAGTGAAGGTGTTATCTGCGACTGACTGGGTGGAGGCAGTAGTGTCAATGGTGCCAGTGACTGTCTGTGAGGCAGCCTGTAGGGTCATGGTTGGACCATTACCAGCACCGGTGCTAAAGCCACTGGCTGTGATGGTACCGCTCATACTGGGTGTGGTGTCATTGGTTGTCTTGGTAGTGGTGTCACAGGCAGACAGGCTAATGGCTCGTTCGTTACTAAACTCACTGGTATTACCATCTGGGTCAGTGGCGGTCATGGTGAGGTTAGTCGCAGCCGGAGGATTGATCTCAGCGTAGCCGTTCGCATCAGTCGTGACTGAGACAAAGCCAAGGTACTGCTCCCCTTCACCGTAACCAGATGGATCACGGCCGGAGGGATTAGCGTAGAAGTCGACGAGATACGTCGTATTGGCGGCAGAACGCAGGACAGTGCGGGTTTCAGTCGTACCATCACACTTCGTCAGTGTCGTCCGGCGAGGATAGTTCTGGAGGTTGTTGGCACCAGTGTCGGCATCGAGAGCGGAGGGGGGTCGTTGGGGTCGGGGGTGTCAACTAGACCCCATAAATCGATACCTATTTTATTATTATTGCTGATAGAATTTCCTCGAATGGAAATTCTATTTCCAACACTTGTCGTTGCGTCCACGGCTATCCCACTACGGGCATTGTTCTTAACGAGATTTCCTTCGCCCGGATTAACACCGCCGATAAGCGCACCGACTGAGAAGCGGGCTAAAATACCCGGTCCTCCATTACCAGCGACAGCCCCGCTTGCTGTAACACCGATTTTATTGCCTCGGATAATAGGGGGATTTGTCGTACCATTTGCATAATAAAGCCCAATCCCTACGCTAGCATTACCACTCACAATATTCCCCTGTCCAGTACTGGCGCCACCAATTTGGATTGAACCAGCAAGAGGAGTGACAAATAAAGTAGGGGTGTAATTCAGAGTTATGCCGTATCCACCATTTGCCGCAGGTGTCTCTCCGTCAGGTTTAAGCCCTACAATGTTACCAAATATTTGTACGTTTTGACCCGCCGGGGAAGTGCCTGAACCTTCTACGAGTAGACCAATTCCCCCATTGCCAGAAATAATATTGCCTTCACCTACACCAGCTCCGCCGACACGAATACCGTTAGGATTAGTAAGACTGATACCATAGCCTGTAGCACCACTGATCACATTGCCATTTGCATCTAGCCCTACGTAGTTTCCAGTAATTGAAATGTTTGCACTAGAGGTGGTTGTCGCTAGACTAATTATGCCACGTGACTGATTTCCGCTAATAATGTTCCTCGCTGCAGCTGTATTTCCTCCAATGATGGTATTGGCCACACTCGCACCGATTAAAAAAATCCCATAACCATTTGGCTTTGATACGGTCCCAGTTGTATCCACCCCGATATAGTTGCCCTGCACAGTTGTGCCAGTTGAATTTTCTATAGTGATGCCCCGGGAACTAGCACTGGCATTATTTCCCGACAGATAATTTCGATCTCCAGTATTAGACCCCCCTATAACAGCATTCGATGTATTCACGAGGTAGACACCTGAGGCATTGGTCATCATTACATTATTTGGTGTTATGCCAGTATAATTGCCCTTAATTTGAGCTCCTGAACCACTCATGATGAGTATCCCGTAATAGCCACCATTCCCAGCCCGCACCGCAACATTTCCTTCACCCGGGTTAGATCCACCAATAACCGGATTTGTATAGGTATTGAGAGATATATTATGGGCAATATTCGGAATCGCAGCCGAACAGTCTCTATTACAGCCGAAATAGTTTCCTTTAATTGCGAGGGTGTCGGTTGAAGCTAGTGCGGCCCCGTTATAGCCGTTGAGTCCATTGCCTGAAACAATATTACGATCGGCGATAGTGCTACCACCAAAGAGTACAGTGCCATTATTGCGATTATCAACAATACCATGACTATTGTTTGTTATAGCTGCCATTCCTGAAATATTTGTACCAATGTAATTTCCTCGTGCCTTCAACTGGTCTTGATAATTAAATACCAAGCCAGTTCTCCTGTTCCCGGATAGCACATTATGATGAATGTCATTATTCATGCCATAGCTGAGGCTTATACCGTATCCGAGCGTATTTGACGCGTCAGCATTTGCTAGCGCTGTTGTTCCGACTACATTGGTGCCAACGAGGTTATTGTGGATATTGGCGTTAATTAGGCTGTCCGCAGCAGTGCCGAACGCCTATACACCATTTGGCCCATTGCCACTCATAAGGTTGTTCCTAGCCTCACTATTGTCACTTGTCTGGTTGAGCACTAGCCCACCTGCTCCATTATGGTTAACAACGGTATTGCCATCTTCCTCGGTGCCAATGTAGTTACACTCCACAAGTGCATTTGGGGTATATACGACAAGGTTCCACGAAGTTGAGGTTGGCGCACCGTTTAGGACAAGTCCGCGTACTACTGACCCGCCTTGAGCTGCGTTCAAATACAAGGTGTTAGCTACTGTCGCTATATTCCTCGCCGTGATCTCAATAAGCAAGGTATGTTGGGTCTGCCCAGTCGCAGTGATTGCGCCGTCTGCATCAAGTGGGACAAGGTTTCCGCATGATGTTCCTGGTTGGGTCGTTCCATCTATGACAACTGGTTGAGTAATGTTAGGAAACACAGAAGTGGGGGCAATAGTTTGCACCCCTGC